>NZ_JBEZFH010000167.1:0-17330 GCF_040649355.1 Sphaerisporangium sp. NPDC049002
ACAAACAACAAACAGGCCACCAACCCCACCCACCACCAGACACCCACACCACCAAGAAAACCTCAATGGCACGCGTGTCTTAGGTTTCGATAGACGTCCAACGCCTCGGCCTGCCTGCCCGAACGGTGGAGGGCGAGCATCAATTGTCCATGAGGGCGTTCCCGCAACGTGTGCGCGGAAGTCCACGCGCGGAGCCGGCCGATCAATTCCCAATTGCGGCCCAGCCTTAACTTCACGTCGAAGAAATCCTCCGTGGCCGACACATGTTCTTCCCGTAACCGCCCGGCCCACGGGGCCAGGTCTCCGGCCAGGTCGATCCCGTGAAGAGGGTCCCCACGCCAGAGTCCCAGAGCCTTCTCCAGAAGCTCGTACGCTTGTCTCGGGTCGCCGTCGGCAAGTCGTCGGCGGCCTTCCGCGACGAGGAGATCGAACGCCGCCGCATCGAGGTCCTCGTGCCCCACCGTGAGCGCGTAGCCGTTCCTCGACGTCACGATTCGCGGTTCCGGCAGGTGAGTGGACGAGAGCAGGCGCCGTAATTGGAATATGTAGGTCTTGAGGTTGCTGTCGGCGGACTTCGGAGGGCGGCCGTCCCACAGGTGCTCGACCAGATAGGACTGGGATACGGCGACGTTCGCGTGGAGCAGGAGAAGCGCCAGAAGACCTCGGTTCTTCCTCCTTGAAATGTCGATGAACTTTCCGTCGTGATCGCTGACCGAAAGAGGTCCGAGCACACGAAACAGCACGGCATCCGCCCCCGTGGCGTAGGATCCGATCCCCACTGACCCCGCTACCTTAAAACTTCCTGTGAACCGTGACAAGATCGGTTCAATACGCGCGGTACATTTTCGATGTGCCGCGCGTATGCCGCGAATATGCCGTGCATTTCGTACCTTCCACGTGTACATCCACTAGTCGCAACACGTGGAGTAAACGTGGCCTCACTGTCCATGAAACCCCCGCAGGCGGCGCCACCGCCCAGAAGAAGGACCCGCCTGAAAGCCGGTGTGGCGGCGCTGACCCTGGCCGTAGGCGTTTCCAGCCTGCCAGGCGTTCCCATGGCATCCGCCACGACGGTCCCGCCCGCCGCCAAGCGGGCCGCCGTCCCTGAGCGCGTCACCGAACGTCCCGACCGCGTCTCGGCGGCGCTCGCGGCGCGCCTGCAGGGCAGTCGCGTCCTGATCACCGGCGAGACCACCGAGTCCAGCCAGACCTACGCCAACGGGGACGGAACCTTCACCGCCGAGACCGTTAGTGGTGTGGCCCGGGTCCAGAAGAACGGCCGCTGGGCACCGGTGGATCCCCGGCTCTTCGACGCGGGGAACAGCGTCCTGAAGGCCAGAGCCGTGAAGCCGGACTTGGAGTTCTCCGCCGGAGGGCGGACGCCGTTCGCGAAGATGACCCGGGAGCCGGGCAAGTCCCTGGCGTTGTCCTGGCCGTCTGAGTTGCCCAAGCCGGCCATCAAGGACAACACGGCCACCTACACCGGGGTCGCCGGGCCGGGCGGGGACCTGGTCGTCACCGCCCTGCCCACGGGCATGCGATTCGACATCGTGCTGCGGGAGCGTCCGCGCGGGCCCGTGGAGTTCAAGGTCCCCCTCAGGACCGAGGGGCTGGCCGTGGGCACCACCGCGGACGGCCACCTGGAGTTGACCGGGGGGAAGAAGAAACTGGTCGCCGCCGCGGCCGCGCCCGCGATGTGGGAGGCGGCAACGTCCGGCAAGGTCGCCGCGACCCACGGGCGCCGGGGTGACCGAGGCCGCCTGGGCAAGATCACCGGAACGGTGGAGGGCAAGGACGGCGGCCAGGCGCTGGTGCTGCGCCCCGATCCGGCGTTCCTCGCCGACCCGGCCACCAAGTACCCGGTCACCGTCGACCCGACCGTGCTGCTGCCCCTCAACGACGACACTGATGTCAGCAGCATCTTCGTGGACGACAACAACTCCGCCGGCGAGTTCATGAAGGCCGGCACCGAGGCCACCGGCGACAAGGATCGCGCCTACCTGCGGTTCGACACCACCGGCCTGCCCTCGGTGATCACCGCCGCCCAGCTCGTGCTGCGCAACGTGGACGCCCCCTCCTGCGGCCCCACGGTCGGTGCGGGCATCCAGGTCCGGCAGGTGACCAGCGCCTGGGACGGCTCGCTCATCGACTGGTCCCCCCAGCCGACCAACACCACCACGGGCGCCGTCACCAGCACCGAGGGCTCCCAGGCCGGGGTGTGCGGTAGCGGCTACATGAAGTGGAACGTCACCGGGATCGTCCAGGCGTGGGCCGGCGGCGCCGCCAACCACGGCCTGGTGCTGCGCGCCGCCTCGGAGACCGCGACCGCGAACTACCGTGTGTTCACCTCCTCCGACGAGACGATCGAGTTCAACAGCCCGCCCAAGCTGGTGATCACCTACACCACCCCGCCCACCCTCGGGGCCCTTTCGGTCTCGCCGTCGGCCGGATCCCAGACCTCCTCGCGTACCCCGAGCCTGAAGGCGCAGCTCAACGACGCCGACGGCGGCGTGCTCACCGGTGAGTTCCAGGTCGAGCACGACCCGGCCGTCCCGGCCCAGGGCACCGGATTGATCTGGTCCGGCTCGGCCACCGGCGTGCAGGCCGGGACGACCGGTTCGGTGACCGTCCCGGCGAGCACCCTGACCGACGGCTGGAAGGTGCGCTGGCGAGCCCGCGTCTACGACGGCACCACCTACTCGGCCTGGTCGGGCTGGCAGTCCCTGGCCGTGGACGCCACCGCCCCCGCCACGCCCACCATCACCTGCGCCTCCTACGCCTCCGGCGTATGGTCGGCCAAGCAGGCCGCTCCGGTCGGCTGCACCGTCGACACGACGGCGAACGACGCGGTCGAGTACGCCTGGGACCTGGACGACCCGGCCGCCACGGAGAGCAAACCCACCACCGCCGGCAACCCTCAGACGATCACCATCGACCCGGCCAACGGCTGGCACACCCTCTACGTCAAGGCCCGCGACGCCGCCGGCAACAGTAGCACCACGGCGTCCTACACCTTCGGCGTCGGCGTCGGCGACGTGGCCAAGCCCCTGAACGAGGACCGAACACAGGCCGCCGTCACCCTGGCCGCGCGTGCCGAACCCGGCCGCACCGGCGTGCACTACGAGTACCGCGCCGACGTCAGCGCCACCGGCACTTGGACGACCATCCCGACCGCCCACGTCACCGTCCCCGGCTCGGGCACCCCGATCTCCGCCTGGCCGCAGACCCGCGCCAACACCGCCCAGCCGTTCGCCGACCTGACCTGGGACGTGGCCGCCACCATGACCGCCGCCTCCCGCGGCGACGGCCCCTTACAGCTACGGGCCTGCTTCACGACGGGCACGATGGAGAGCTGCTCCGACCCGGTGACCATCACCTTGGAGGCCACCGCCTTCGGCGCCTCCTACGCCACCTCGCAGCTCGGCCCCGGCACCGTGTCCCTGCTCACCGGCGACTACTCGATCAGCGCCAGCGACGTCAACGCCTTCGGGCTGTCGGTCGGCCGTGGTCACACCACCCTGGCGCCCGCGACGGCTTCTAGCGCCAACGGGGTGTTCGGACCCGGCTGGTCCGCCTCCTTCCCGGGCGGCGCCTCGTCGGTGTCCGGCATGACGTTCGAGGATCATTCCGCGCAGGGATACGTGGTCTTCACCGGCGCGGACGGCTCCCAGCTCAACTACTCCGTCCAGGCTGGCGGCACCTTCGCCGGCGTCAGCGACACCAGCGACGGTTCCCAGGTGGTCAAGGACTCGGCCACGCAGTTCACCCACACCGACGCTGAGGGCGTCAAGACGGTCTTCACCCTGGCGGGCGGCAAGTGGGGCGTCAGCTCCATCGACGAACCCGGCAGCGAGAACACCACGGCTTACACGCGCGATGGCCAGGGCCGCGTCACCCGGATGCTCGCTCCCGTCCCCTCCGGCGTCACCTGCACCACGCTGGTCGCGGGCTGCCGCTCCCTGGACGTCACCTACGCCACGACCACGACCGCCACGGGTGTGACGTCCGGCTGGGGCGACTACGCTGGCCAGGCCAAGTCGATCAGCTATACGGCCTACGACCCCGCCACCTCGGCGATGAAGACCACCACGGTCGCCACGTACTCCTACGACGCCACGGGTCACCTGCGCACCGCAACCGACCCACGCACCAACCTGGCCACCACTTACGAGTACAACGCCCAGGGCAGGATCTCCCAGCTCACCCCGCCCGGCCTCAACCCATGGCGCGTCGAGTACGACACCTCCGGCCGCCTGGCCCACGTCCAGCGAGAGGCCGGCGCCAACGACCTCACCCAGGCCGTCGCCTACGGCGTCCCGATCAACTCCCCGATCGACCTGACCGGCGCCACCTCCGCGACATGGGGCCAGTCGGTGGACCTGCCGCGCGTCGGCGCCGCCGTCTTTCCCGCCTGGCGCGTCCCGGCCCGCGCGGGCAGCGGCGCGTACCAGCCCGCCGCCGCCGACTGGGAGTACAGCCAGCTCATCTACGTCGACGTCAACGGTCGCGCCGTCAACACCGCGGCCTACGGAGCCGGCGCGTGGCAGATCTCCACCACCCGCTACGACGACAACGGCAACACCATTTGGGAACTCACCCCAGGAAACCGCCTCCAGGCCCTGACCCCCACCGCCGACACCGACCCCTACGTCCGCGGCCTCACCAGCTCGGCCGCCCGCGCCGACCTGCTGTCCACTACGGTGACCTACAACGATGACGGTGATCTGCTGGCTCAGGATGGTCCCACCCATCAGGTGAAGCTGGCGTCCGGAGCCCTCGTTTCGGCCCGGCAGCGGACCACCAACACGTACGACGAGGGCAAGCCCGACCCCAACATCAAATATCACTTGGTGACCACCACAACGGTGCAGCCGGTAGTGGTGGGCGGCACAGCCGCCCCCGGGACCGCCGACATACGAACCACCAAGATCGGCTACAACCCGATCGTGTCCGGAGACACATCCGGCTGGGAGTTGTTCGCCCCGACCACGCAGACCACGGTCATGCCCGGCGGTACGGACATCGTCCAACGCACTCGGTTCGACGCGGCAGGCCGCGATATCGAACGCCGCATGCCCGCGTCCAACGGCTCTGACGCCGGGACCACCATTACCAGTTACTACACCGCCGGAACTCACCCGTCAGTGTCCGCTTGCGGCAACAAACCACAATGGGCCACCCTGCCCTGCCGCACCGCCCCTGCAGCCCAACCCGGCGGGCAGACGATCCCCACCGCCACGATCACCTATGGCTACTACGGCCAGAAGGCCACCGTCACCGAAACCTCGGGCACGGTCAGCCGTACCACCACCGTCTCCTTCGACACCGCCGGCCGCCCAAGCAGCCACGCGTTGACGGTGACTCCCGCCTCCGCCGGTGGCACCGCGGTTCCGGACGTCACCTTCGCCTACAACGCGTCCACAGGTTTGCCGACTATGTCGAGTATGGGCGGAGCCACCGTCACCACCGGCTACGACGCTCTAGGCCGCGTCACCTCCACCACTGACGCCGACGGTAACTCGTCGATCACCACCTACGACATCTCAGGCCGCGTGGCCACGCTGAATGACGGCAAAGGCACATACACCTACGCTTACGACGGAACCGACGCCGCCGGGCAGGCCGAACGGCGTGGCTTGGTGACCAGCGTCAGCACCGGCACCCCGGGCACGTTCGGCGCGGCCTTCGACGCCGACGGTCAACTGCGCACCCAGAGCCATCCGGGCGGGCTCACCGCGTCCTGGCGGTTCGATAACGTCGGCAAGCCGTTCCTGCTGACCTATACCAAGAGCGGTAGCACGTGGCTCGAGTTTGCCGCAACCTCCGATACTGACGGCCGCGTCGTCTCGCAATCCGTTCCCGGCGGAAGCAATCAGACGTACGCTTACGACGCCGCCGGACGTCTGACCGCTGTCGCCGACACCTACGCCGGGTCGTGCACTACCCGCCTGTACGGCTACAACCTCAACACCAACCGCACCAGCCAGTCCGCCTATCCAGCTGCGGCAGGTGGGGCGTGCAGTACCAGCACCACTCCCGTCACCCAGACCTCCTCTTTCGATACCGCGGACCGCGCCACCAACACCGGCTACACCTACGACGCGTTCGGCCGCACGACCGTTGTTCCGGCCGACCACGCTTCTGGGGGTGTCGACCTGGAGGTGGCTTACCACGCCAATGACATGGTGGCCTCCCTCACCCAAGGTCTGCTCACCCGGGAGTTCACCCTTGATCCCCTGGGCCGTATCCGCGCGATGACCAGCAGCGGCGGCCTGGTGTCCGGCACCATGACCAACCACTACACGTCGGGTGGCGACTCGCCCGCCTGGATCGCCGAAGTCAATGGCACGTGGACCCGTAACGTCACCGCCTTCGCCGGCATGGCGGCCACGCAGTCAAGCGACGGTACGGTCACTCTTCAGCTCGCCGATCTCCACGGTCATGTCGTCGCCACGGCGAGCAACAGCAACACCGCAACCGGAATCAGCTCGTATTTCGAACAGACCGAATTCGGCATACCGCGTGCCGAAAACATCACGTCCCCGAACAGATACGGCTGGCTCGGCAATGCGCAGCGCTCCATCGACTCACTCGCTGGCATCGTTCTCATGGGCGTCCGGCTCTATAATCCCACCACCGGCCGTTTCTTGCAGGTCGATCCCGTCGTCGGTGGCAGCGCCAACGCCTATGACTATTGCAATGCCGACCCCATCAACTGTCGGGATCTCGATGGGAGATGTCCGGGCGGGTGGAAGGCATGGGCCTGTGAAGGTACCGTCGCGGTCGCCCAGTTCGCCGTCGAAGGGCTGATCCTGGCCGGGTGTGGTGGGGTCACAGGCGGCGTCGGTATCGTCTTGTGCCAACTCGGTGCCGCAGCCGCGGGAACGGCGATCGGCTACTGGGTAGAATCTCTCTGGGACAAGAACTTCAACTGGAACACTATGTGGTCAAAGGTGTTCTGGAGCTTCACCAAGGCGTGGGGCATCGCGGCCGGCGTCGACAAGTTCCTGAGGAGCCCCGTAGGCAAGAAGTTCGTTAAAGTGATCCAGTCTCTAGCAGTGCGGCTGGGGCAAGTGATCGCTAAGGCCGTCCGCTGGATATTGGGTACAAGGGCGGGCAGGCAGGCTGCGATTATCGCCAGCGCCCTGATCGGTTACATCGTTTCCGGTATTTACAGTGTCCAACGCGCGAAAAAATAGGTAGGGTCGTATAGCTTCGCGGGGTGCGCCCATGGCTGTGGGTGCACCCCGCGTGTACGAATGCTGCGCCATCCGGTGCAGGAGAATCGAGGAGATGGCGATGAGATGGCTGGCATGGACCAAGAGCAGGGTGATCGCCGTGGGTTGCTGTGGTCTCGTATATGTGGGCGCAGTGGGTAACGCGGTCTTTGGAGATCAACAGTCGTGGGCGACGGGGCTCGTGAGAGGCCTCGTTCCGACAGCTCTGGTGGCTGCTTTATTAATCGCCTCTGAGTGGGGGCGTGGCGCTGCGAAGGGGCGCGGCGTCAAAGATCACAAATCATCTGAATGAGAGCATGGATGGCTGTTGTCGCCTGATGTCCATCCATCGGATATATGACCGCAAAGCGTGCGCTCTACCTATACGTGATGGAGCTTTGAATCCACGATCCCAGATCGTCAACCGGCCGGGAAGGACTCCAGCACGGGTGGCGGTCACGATAACGCGGGCTTGATACGTCGGCTGATAGGTGATGACTCGGGGAAGCCGGGGTGGAAGGAGCAGGTCGGTGCTCGTCATCCACTTCTGTGGGGCGCGGTATGGGGATCGGCCGGTGGATTCGCCATGTTCGTTCTGTTGTCGGCCAATTCGTATTTTGAAGGAGAGCGTCCGATCCCCTGGGCGCTTACGGCGAGTATAGGCCTCGGTGTTGGCGTCGCGTTGACGCTGACGTTCAGTGACGTGATCTCAGCGAATTGCCGGTAGGTAGTCGTGCTCGAAATGAGTGAGGACAAGCGCCGCGCGGGCGATGTCGCCGATTCTGGCGGGGCTGATGGTGATGTGCTGGAGGGTCCGCCAGCGGCCTTTGAGCAGGGCGAATCCGCGTTCGCCGAGGCGGCGCAGGGCTCGTAGGAGCCGGTTGTAGGTGCGGTTGTCCGGGCTGAGCATTTGATTGTCGGAGGGTTGTTTGATCGGCGTGTGGATGCCGGCGCCGTCGTAGCCGCTGTCGGCGAGGGTGGGCAGGCCACGGGCGGCAGCGGCGTACAGCGCGCCCAAGACGTGCGTACGGGCGGCGGACAGGTCATGGACGGAGCCGGGCTCGACCTCGGCGATCCACAAGGCAGCCCGCCCGGCGTCGACAGTGCCTGCAGGTTGCCGGCGTGCTGGTGGGCCTTGCCCGAGTACCACACGTCGATGGGCTCGCCCTTGACACTGATGGCCTGCTCGGCGCACCGGTCGATCGGGATCAGAGTGCCGTCCAGGATCACATACGCCAGCCCGTCGGCCTGTGCGCGGTCGAGAGCTTCGGGCAGATCCGGTTCCTGAGCTGCTAGAACCTCGATGCCCTCGTGAATGTAGCGGTAGGCGGTGGCCCGGGAGACGCGGTGATCGCGGCCAAGCTTGGGGATGTCGCGCTCGCCGCGGAACCAGCGCAGCACCATGACCGCCTGCCGGAACGGGGTCAAGGCGCGGCTGTCTTTTGGGGTGCTGCGCAGTCGGCGCTCTTCCTGCAGGAGTCGTGCGACGTAGTGAACGAGTGCGCGGGAGACGTCCAGCGTGGCACGATGAGCAATCACGTGGAGCCTTACGGCTGGTGAGATTTCTTGTGGTGAGAGCTCTTCTACCGGGGGCTCCACGCCTGTTTCCGGCCTTCGGCGACTCCTCCCGAAAGGCCCGGTACGCCACCAGCAGCGTCCAAGAAATCCCAATCATCCGAATTATTTCGTTGAGATCACCTCATTCACATTGGTGCTGGCGGGGCCGGTGGACCAGCAGAGTTGGACTGGGCATCCTTTGGTGAATACGTAGCGTCGTTTCTCAGCGATGAGAGTCGAGCAGATGTACGTCTGAAGCTTGCGGCGACTGAAGCTGACGAGCGGCACGCTTTTGTAGGCTTGACCTTCACCACGCCCTGGCCTGCCTATCATGCGCTCGACCAAGCCTACAGCGGCTTGCCGCCCGAGCCTCCCCGCTTACCAGCCGAGATCACTCACCTGTGGGTCTGGGCCTACCCCCTGGGTCGGTGTATCGGGTGGTTCCCGGACCAGGGATGGTTTGACCCGCGCGGACGCTGGGCGACGGACTGAGTTCAGGAGCGCGAGAGAAATCTTGCGCAGCGGTTATGAACGCCTCCGCATCTCGGAAGTTGAGGCTATTCGCAAGCCCGGCTGTGGGCTCTTTGGGGTTGTGGCCAAGCGGTGTGGCATGGCTCTCGATGCTCAAATTTGTTCGTGGCACCATACCTGTTGACACGAGTGCGATAATATGAGGCGTGGAAGCGCATGGCGGGCATCCGCTTGATCCCCGAATTCTCTATGTCGATCTGACGGCACACTACAGCAGTCTTGAGGACTGGGGCCTCCATCTCTTTAATTCGATGGCCGCCCGGTTGAGGGCGGCATTGTTCGAGATTGAAAAAAACGATCTTCGCCCTCTACGATCTAGTATAGCGATTCCCGAGGGCCCTAATTTCGTATATGAAACTACCCCTCGCCTGTTCCATACACGCAGAGGTCGCGGCCCACTGTTCGTAGCATGGGACACGAATATTCTGATAGATTACTTCAAATACATGGCGAGCGCTATGGGAGGGCGACGGTCTCCCGGATTTCACAGATGGCGACTATGCGGGCGAACTGGAAGGACTTCAAATGCTGATCGCCTTGTGGGTGCTGCGAGATATCAGATTCGTCGTACTGCCTGCATCGATTAAGGATGCGAAAAAACGTCTATCATCCGAACGCCAAACCGATAGAATAAGGGCATTTGAAGAGTTCGCCTCAGCGCTGAGTCTGGTAAGTGGCGAACCCTCTGGGATTGAGCCGCCTTCTAGAGAGGGACTACTTATCCTTCCGGACTCATTGCTCGAAGATGCTGTAGCAAATTTGCCTCAAGGTTTCGATCGCATGCTAGTTAGGTCTGTGGCCCGCATGGGAATACATGTCTTCATGACCATGGACAAGGGAATTCTCAGGCAGCGTGCAGCGCTCAAATCATTTGGACTGCTCCTAGCGTCACCGCTTGATCTTCTGGAAGAGTTGATCGCCTGCGGGGCATTTCACTGTATGCTCGCGCCTCGTTTTGCATACTGGCCAATGCCCGATCAGATGAGGGTCGGCCATCTGATCCGCGCCCTGCCGACATTCGACTGAATCAGGCAAGCTGGGGCTCCACCGCCGTACGGCTTCCGGTGCCCGGGCCGTGGAGGCCTTGAGCTTGAGTGCTGTACAGCAGTCTGTACAGCAACACAGCCTCACTCGATCACACTCCACCAGCCCGTATCCACCGCCTGGCCAAGCGCCGAGACGCCGCTGACGAGGTATCTGCTCTTCCCTACGGGTCAGAGAGCTATGGGTACGAGTCTTCTTGGCCGCGCACAGGCGGCGTGCGATTCTGGAGCGCATGACGGATCGCCATGTTGTGACGGTTCAGGTGACCGGTCGACCTGCTACCTTGACCTTCGCCACAGCCCGCGAAAAGCCTTGGAGAGACGCCGTTCGATCGGCCGTCGCTGCGACCGGAGTACAGCCTCAGTCCGCGCGTTTTGCCGTACGTTTGGAGTTCCGGCTTGCCGCGGCTCGTAACGCGAGCGAGGTCTGGGACCTGGATAACCTCATCAAGCCGACGCTCGATGCGATGGAGGGCGTCTTCGGCACACGGGCATGGCGGGGGACGCCCCAGCTGGCCGACGACAGAGTTTATCGCATCACGGCTGTCAAGCGCCTCTCAGGGACTGGCGAGGTCCCCGGGGCAACGATCGAAGTGTGGGTTATCGAGCCGGATTAACAGGCCCAGGAGAGTTCTTGCTTATGTAGCCCATGGAACGACACGGTGACAGCAGCGGTGACAGCAACGTCCGCCACCAGGGGCATCCGGCGGCAGCCGTACACCACCCTCTGACCTTGCTCTTTGGCATGGGAGCAGGGTGATTGTTCCGCCTGAAAAGCGGACGGTCATCCCTGGGTGCTGGCGTACTCGCAGCTACTGGATTAGGAAGGACGGTCTGAACGATCACGTTGCAGCCCTCGGTCCTTGATGGCACTCCACTCCTCATCGGACATCGGCGGAATGCCCAGCGCCCCAGCCGCTCGGTCCAGCTCTTCACGTTCCAAGTCCCAACAACAGTGGATCAGGCTTTCAGCCTGCTGACGTCGGCGCTCGTTCTCCACGATGTCAGCGACCGCTGCGCGGACTCGTTTCACCGTCTCAGGGTTGGCGCGCCGCTGATCTTCGGAGAGGGTGGCGGGATCGTAGCTGGGATAGAGCATCAGGTGTTTCCGTTGCTCCCCATGCGGACCATGGCGGCGACGATGTCGGCCCCTTCGGCAGGTGCGGCGACCGGGCATAGCGGCTGAGGTGCCTCGCCCAGGGGACGCACTGAGTAGGCCAGTTCTTTCTGACCGTCATCTACGGTGATGATGGCGACGGGCGTGCCATCCGTGGTCCACACATCGAGCTCGGGGGAGTCGTAGGTCACCGACGATCTCGGTCCGTAAGCGGTGGTGTGGACCTTGAGCGTGATTCGCTTGCTTACCAGGTTCGGCACCCCACGTTCTCGGAGGAGACGAGCCAGTTCACCGAGGTGGGCGCTGTGCTGGTCGGCGCGGGTGGAGCTGCGAGTGGCGGGCATTACTGCTGTTCCCCTCTGTTGACGCTAACGGTCACGCTGATCACTCAGCGTGTAGAGGGAAAGCTAGGCATTGCGCAGCCAGAGAAGCCGTATGCCTGTGAGGGTAAATAAGCCGCACGATAGTGCGGGTTAGATCACGCCAGCTCGGTGGGCCAGGCCCCGAAGTTCTGGAGTGCTGGGACGGTGCTCGCGCTTGACCAGCTGAGCCAGAAGTTCGGCAGTTCGCGTGTCGTAACGAACGAGTTCGGGGGAAATCCGTTCAGCTGCAAGCAGCATGTTCACCGACGCGGCGTCCTTACGTTGGACGGCGTACGCCCGTGCCAGGTCGAGATGGACCTGAGCGCGCCGGCCGAGCAGGCCGGAGGCTAGATGCGAGACGTCCAAGCGTTCTCCGGTGCTGATCGCCTGCTTGGCATCCGCGAAGGTGACCGCCGCCGACAGCTCATGAATGGTCACGTTGGTCGGTCCGAAAGCCGTCCAAAAGTCGTTGCGATCTCCACCTAGGACATCCGCCACGCGCCGGGCCTGTCGAAGGAAACCATCCACGGCCCCACGGTCGAACTGAGTGGCCGCAGCGGTCACGGCGACCAGGTACAGGCCGCCGAGCACCGACATGTGTTCAGGATCGGAACGCTTTAGCGAGCGTTCGAGCGCCTCGGCCGCGCGCACGGCGATCTGAAGAGCTTTCTCGGGCTCGTTCAGCCGTACGAAGACGTACCCGAGCCGGTAGGCGCTGACCGCCGCGAGGACGGGTTTCTCCGCATCCTCGGCAGCTGACAGCGACCGATCGCCGGCTGTCCAGGCAAGCTCGACTTCCCCCACTCTGCTCAACGTGGTGGCTGTGGAGTGGTAGGTCAGAGCTCGCAAGGTGTGACAAGCCCGACGTTCGCCAGCAGGAGCGTTTCGGCTGGCGATCTCGGTGGCGACGATCAGTCCAGGCAACCGGCGCCCTGCTTCGTCGTACCGGGTTGCCTGGTAGAGCTGGTTGACGGTCCGCAGTTCTTCGCTCAACCACGTCAGGCTTTCGTGGGTCACTTCCCCGTGTCGGGGGTCGATCACCGACGCCAAGCCGTCGTAACCCATCATGGCCTGCCGGATCCCGGCCGCAGCCGCGTACTCTGCCATGGTGTTCCCCGCCTCGCTCGCGGTGAGGTTCCCGATCGGTACGCCTAGGATGCCCGCGAGGTTGCCTAGTACGGCGTGACTATCCACGCCGCGCTGCCCGCGTTCGACCTGACTGAGCCAGCTTTCGGACCTGCCGACCAGTTCGGCGAGCACACGCTGAGAGAGGCCACGACGTTTGCGTGCCCGCGCGATTCGCTGACCGATCTCCTTACGGGCTTCCATGCCATTACCCCCGCGGCTGTCCGTCTCCGCAGACTCGGTGAAGTTCTTCTAGCACGTGTTCCCAGGGTGGCATGCGAGCGTGTGCGGGCGCATCGGGATCGAACAGCACGTGTACGCCCATCTCCCGGAGCGCGTCAACGCTATGGCCGAACGCCAGGTGCCGAGCGAGGGCGTCCTTGAGCAGAGGGACGGCCACGATAGGGACGCCGAAGCCCATCAGCTCACACAGCAGTCCGACGGCGAACGTGTCAGCGATGCCGCCGGCCCACTTGTTGATCGTGTTGAAGGTCGCCGGAGCGACCACCACCGCGTCGGCAGAAGGGAGCTCGTTAGGCTCCTCCGGCATCCGGTAGTCACTGCGTACCCGGTCTCCGGTCAGCCGTTCCAGCGTTGTCGTGTCGATGAACTTCGAACCAATTGGCGTGGTGATCACGCGTACCGTCCAGCCGGCCTCTTGGGCCAGGACCACGAGGTGCTGAACGGAGGCCGCTGCCGGCGCGGCACAGGCCACCACGTACAGCACGCCCCGTGACACCGCTTCCACCCGCATGTCGTGATCCTATTCAGGCGACGCCGAGCCGAGCCATGAGTGACCAACTGAGCGACAACGACCCCGTACAACCGCGGACCAGCACGCACACGAGAGGACCATAGCCGCAGGTCATCGGCAGTGTTAGACCAGGTGAACGCTCTGCCGTGATGGCCTTACAAGCGAGGGGTCACTGGTTCGAACCCAGTAGCGCCCACCGGCCAGAACACCCCCGCCAGAGATCTTCTGACGGGGTTCCGTGCCATTGGGGGTACGGAACTTGGACGGTTCGGCGTCGATCCTTGGCCGCACTCACCGGCCCGTACGTCATCGTGACCTCGCACGGTCGTCGCGGCTGTCTGAAGTCAGCGCTCGCTGCGGCCGTGCGCGGCTGCCTGCCGAGGACCGTTCCTCTCGCGCACGTCGTGCGAAAGGTCGCGAGTGACGTCCCGCGCGGCGCTGGGACGAGTCGAACCAGGACGCCACTGATTTGCTGCCGCCGGGCTCAACGGGGCCGTATCCCGCACCGACGATCAGCAGGACAAGAAGCAACGACTCGTATCCCGGAGCCAGGCTTCCCATGGCCAGGCTCACGGCGATGACACCGGCGCCGATCCCGACGACCCAACGCTCGCCGTAGCGGTCCAGCAGCTCCCCGGCCACGAGCAAGCCGGCCAGGGGGACCAGTTGGGCCGCTGAGAGTAAAAGACCCAGTTGAGTCGTGCTCAGGCTCAGGTCGCGTCGCAGGGATGGCCATCGCCCCGATGCCCTGCACGAAGAAGCCGGAGGCGGCCTGGGTGAAGGTGGCCACGCCGAGGACGACCCACCGTTATCGCCACGCGCTCCGCATGGTCCACCGCCGCTCATCCGGTCCCCCGCCTCGGACGACGCGCCGCGGGGCTGGTCGCGGCCCATCGCACGGTACGCCGGGAAATCGTCACGGACGCCAGCACAGCGCGGGATCAGGATGGTCGAAGAAGCCGAGTTCGCGGTAGAGCGGTTCGCCCTCGCGAGAGGCGTACAGGTCTACTCGGACGGCGTGACGTTCCCGGAACCAGTCGAGGAGGCCCCGCATGATCGCGCGGCTGTGGCCACGCCGTCGATACGCCGGATCGGTGACCACGCCGATCACGTGCCCGATCCGGCCGTTCCGCGAGTGGGGGCCCGGGAACCACTGCTCTATGGTGCCGATACCGCAGGCGGCAAGGCCGCTTTCGCCGTCCACGACCAGGATCCGCGCGTCCTCCTCCATCAGCTTTTCCTTCAGAACCGTGGCGAGGGCGTCCCGCCAGCCGTCGCCCGCTGAGGAGGGGTTGAAGAAGTCGCCGCCGAGGTCCTCGAACAGCGATGCCCGCAGGCGGACGAGTTCCGCGACGTCGTCCTCCGACGCCTGCCGTACATGGGGGTGGCGTGTCATGCCGACCAGACTGGTGTAATGGTCATATGCATCTCAACCCTTACGGCGAGGATGCCGTGAACTTGGCCGCCGCCCTGGCCAACCGGCGACCGGAGACCGCCGCGGAACTCGCGGAGCGCTGTCGCGCTGCCGGGCTGATGCTGGAGCACCCGGTCACGGCGCGGGACCTGGATCGTGTCCATGCCGTACTGGAGGCGTGGGAGAAGGTCGTCGACGCCACCGACGAGCACGAGCGTGCCGAACTGGTCAACCGCATGCTGGCGGACTCCACCGCCTACCCACGGCTGACCGACCACGCGCGCAGCGGCTGGCACCTTCACTACCGTGACGATCGGCAGACGCTCGGCTCTGTGCTGTTCGCACTCATCGCCGTGGGCACCGCGCTGCACCTGGCGGGGCGGGGTATGCACCGCCTCCGGCGCTGCGCGGTGACCGAATGCACCGTGATCTTCGCCGACACCTCCCGTACCGGGCGGCAGCGCTACTGCTCCCAGCGGTGCGCCAACCGCGACGCGGTACGCCGCCACCGCGCGAGCCGTACGGCTGGTTGACTCTCTTCCCGGTACCCTGCGCGGTCCGCGATCTGCTCGCCACCGTGCCCATCACCGTCCGGCGTGAAACCCGCCCGTACGTCGAATCCCTCGGAGTGTCCGCGTGAGCAAGGTCCTCTACATCATCGTGTGCGCCGCCGGCCCCGCCGCGGACGTCGGCACGCTCGTCACCCTCGCCCAAGACGCCGGGTGGACCGTCCAGGTCATCGCCACCCCGCCGGCACTCGACTTCATCGACGTACCAGCCCTGGAGACGCAGACCGGCCGCCCCGTCCGCAGCCGGTACCGCAAACCGGACGAGCCGAAGTCGCCGAGGGCGGACGCCATCATCGTGGCTCCCGCCACCTACAACACCATCAACAAGTTCGCCCAGGGCATCGCCGACACCTACGCCCTGGGCCTGCTGGCCGAAGCCCCCGGACTCGGCATCCCCGTCGTCATCCTCCCGTTCGTGAACACCGCCCTAGCGGGTAGAGCACCGTTCCGCCGCAGCGTCGACCAGCTACGCGCCGAAGGCATCCACGTCCTCATCGGTCCCGGACGATTCGAGCCCCACGCCCCCAGCTCCGGAGCCGACGACACCGCCGGCTACCCCTGGCGTGCCTCCCTGTACGTCCTTCAAGCATCGGCGACGTAGACCCACGTTCCCAGCACCCCGTCGTACCAAATCGCACGCGTGGAGGAGCGACGGCAACGGCGCCGGACAACCCCTGATGGTCTCTCGCTGCGGTCACGGTTCCGAGCCCGCCGGGAGCCCTCCCACGGGGTCGGGGGGTCGAGCTGACAACGGCGTACGCTGCCATGCGGCGCGCAGGGCTCGGATCTCCTCGGGAGTGCTCTCGCGTGCGATGTACGGGATGTCGAGGATGTGACGGCTGCCGGGCAATCTGGCGCGGACCACACCGGCGTCCCGGAGGACCTGCGCGTAGAGGGAGGCGCCGTCCATACAGAACACATCGATGAACGCCACCCGCCCATCGAGAGCCTGCCGCAGGTTGCCGACGTTCAGGTCGATGCCGTCCCACCAAGGCGTCCGGGCCCGAAACTCGGCGTCGACTGCGGCGGCGGCCTGCCGCACCTCAGCCACAGCCTCATCGCCCGCTCCCGCACGCCACTGGCGAGCGACCTCCTCGGCCCGCGCCGCCTCCAGCGGGGCAAGGAATTCCAGCACGGCCAGCGAGCCTCCGCCGTCCAGCGCAGTGTTGAAGGCGACGCGCGGCAGGTAGGGGTTACCGGGCCGACGACGGCACAGTTCGAGGAATGCGGCATAGGCCGGGTCGAACGGACACACCCTGGCCACCCACAGCCCATCGGGAGATCGCAGGCCAACCGCCCAGTCGCCGACGCCGCAGGGCGTCCAGCCGGCCATCACCAACTTGGCCGTCACCTCACGGTGAGTCATCGACGGCCAGGGCGTATCGAGGAACACAGGCGCAGCCTACGAAGTACGCACACCCTTGCGCATGGGGGTTTCCGGCTCGGCTCCACCGGAGGCGGCTGACCTTGGTCGCAGCCTTCCCTGCCGAGTCGCGAGCTGGAGGGCCGACTCAGTGAGTCTGACGCGGTACGACGTCCGGCGCTCCGGTACCTGTCAATCTGATCAAGGCAGCTGAGCTGGTCTAATTCTGTGTCAGCCTTTCTTGTTCGTCCTTCCGGTCGGAGTCGTTGGGCTTGTTG
>NZ_JBEZFH010000168.1:0-17207 GCF_040649355.1 Sphaerisporangium sp. NPDC049002
ACCTTGTTGTGGCGGCCCAGGAAGCACGGGTCGTGGTAGGTGATCTTCTCCTCGATCGGGGTGATCGGGGTGAGCTTGTTCTCCTCCACCAGGTGGGCCAGCAGCTGGGTGTGGTGTACCACCTCGAACATGCCGCCGAGCTGCGGATACTCGTTGGCCAGGGTGTTGAAGCAGTGCGGGCAGGTGGCCACGATCTTCTTGACCCCGGCCTCGTTCAGGGTCTCGATGTTCTGCTGGGCGAGCATGTTGAACAAGAACTCCATGCCCAGGCGGCGCGCCGGGTCACCGGTGCACGCCTCCATCGGGCCGAGCACCCCGAACTTCACCCCGGCGATGTGGAGCAGCTCGGCGACGGCCTTGGTGGTCTTCTTGGCGCGGTCCTCCAGGGCGCCGGCGCAGCCGACCCAGAACAGGTACTCAAGGTCGTCGGGGACCTTCTCGTCGATGACCAGGACCTCGATCGGGTCGACAGGCCGGGAGGCCAGCTCCTCGATCCACTCGGCCCGCTTGCTCTCCGACACCCCCCACGGGTTGCCCTTGTTCTCCAGGTTCTTGAGCATGACGCCCGCTTCGGAGGGGAAGTTCGACTCGATCATCACCTGGTAGCGGCGCATGTCGATGATGTGGTCGATGTGCTCGATGTCGACCGGGCACTGCTCGACGCACGCGCCGCAGTTGGTGCACGACCACAGCACGTCGGGGTGGATCACACCCTCCTCGCCGACCAGCGGCTTGCCCGCAAGGGCCAGCACGTCCTCGGGGAGGTTCGCCCGCTCTTCCTCACTGGCCAGCAGGTACGGCGCGATCGCGAACGCGTGGTCACGCTGGTCCAGGATGAGCATCTTGGGCGACAGCGGCTTGTCGGTGTTCCACGCCGGGCACTGCGACTGGCACCGGCCGCACTCGGTGCAGGTGTAGAAGTCCAGGAACCCCTTCCAGGTGGTGTCCTCGATCTTGCCCCGGCCGAAGACGTCGGTGTCGGGGTCGGCCTCCTCGAAGTCGAGCACCTTGCCGTTGCTGCGCATCTCGGGCACCGCGCCCAGGCCGTCGGGGCGGCGGGAGAACATGACGTTCAGCGGCGCCGTGAAGATGTGCAGGTGCTTGGAGTTCACCACGATCACCAGGAACACCAGCATGACACCGATGTGCAGCAGCAGACCGACCTTCTCCAGCACCTCGCTTTCCGGGAGGAAGCCGGCGGTCAGCTCGGAGGCGAACGCACCCGACGCGTACGGGAGATTGCCCGTGTTCATCGCGGCGCCACGGAACAGGAACATCGACCAGATCACGTTGAAGATCATGAACAGGATCAGCCACGCACCACCCAGGTGCGAGCCGGAGAACCTCGACCCGCGTCCCCGTCTCTTCGGCGAGTTCCTCAGCCGGATCACCGCGAACGCGACCAGCCCGGCGAGCGCCGCCATGGCGATGAGGTCCTGGAGGAACCCGAGGACCGGCCACGTCCCGATCAGCGGGATGTGGAAGTCCGGCCTGCCGGTGACCGCCCCCTGGATCAGCGCCCCGTAGGCCTCCAGGTAGACCGTCGCCAGGATGAAGAACGCCCACATGACGAAGAAGTGGGCGACGCCCGACGGTGTCCACTTCAGCAGCTTCTTCTGCCCGAACACCTCGACGAGCTGGGCCCGGATCTCGGCGCCGAGGTGGGATCTGGCGTATTCGATCCGTTCGGGCGCGGGCTGCCCGCTGGTCGCGAGCCGGTGAAGAAACCGGGCGCGCAGGCCGGCCACGATCACCCCGGCCACGGTCATGGCCAGTCCGGCCATCGCTACCACGAGCACAAGGTCCTCCTCTGATCGGCCCGGCGGTTGCCGAAAGTCCTATCTGAATGCCATTCACTATGGCAAGAGCAGCGGGCAGATCGGGTGTACCTGATCCTGCGGGTGGGGCCTCTGGCCCGGGATTCAGCTGAACACGCTGCTAGAAAGGCGGTCGACCATCGCGCGGACGGATGACGACTCTGTTGCGCCAATGTGACGGGCCTGTTTCCGTTGACGCCGTTCTCGGCCGCGTGCTAGACATCACTTGAATTACATTCAGTCCATGACGGTCAAGTGGGGGGACAGGAGGTGCGATTGTGCTCGCTCTGCTCAGTGACGAGCAGCAGATGCTCAAAGAGGTGGTCCGCCAGATCGCCGGTTCCGCCGGTCTGGCGAACCCGGGCGACCTGACCACCCGGGACCGGGCCGCGGCCTGGCGGGCGCTGGCCCAGTCGGGCCTGCTGGCGCTGCGCACACGGGACGGTGACGGGCTGCCGGTTGGCTCCGGGGTCGAGGTCGCCGTGGTGGCCGAGGCGCTGGGCGCCGGGCTGGTCCCTGCCCCCTATCTCGGTTCGGCCGTTCTCGCCACGGAGCTGCTGGCCCTGGCCGGCGCGCATGACGAGGCCGAGAAGCTGGCCGAGGGCACGACCCGGGCCGGGGTCCTGCTGAACAGTGACCTGTCCGGCCTGGTCCGCTCGCCGGAAGGCGGCTCGGGATACGGCTGGGACGTCGACGGCGCGGACACGGTGCTGGCCCTGGCGGACTCCTCCGCGGGCACGCGGGTGGTACGGATCTCCTTGGACGCCGGATTCGTCCCGGTGGCGAGCGCCGATCTCACCCGTTCGCTGGTCCGCTCGGACGGCCCGATCGACCCGGGACGCCTGACGACCGTGGGCGACCCGCTGGCCCCCGAGGACCTGCTCCGGTGGGAGGCGCTCACCCTCACCGCGATCTGCGCCGACGCGGCCGGTGTCATGCGCGCCGCGGTGGAGCGGGCCGTCGGCTACGCCAAGGAACGGGTGCAGTACGGGGCGCCGATCGGCTCCTTCCAGGCGGTCCAGCACATGTGCGCGGAGGCGTACGTGAGCGCGGAGTCCGTGGCGAGCGCCACGAACTACGCCGCGTGGGCGGTGGACGCGCTCGACCCGGCGGAGGCGCTGCTGGCCGCGCGTACCGCGAAGGCGCAGTGCGCCGCCGTCGCGCGTGACGTCACCGAGACGGTCATGCAGGTGTTCGGCGGCATCGGCCAGACCTACGAGCACATCGCGCACGTGCACACCCGCCGCGCGCTGATGGATCGCCAGTTGTTCGGCGACGAGGGCGCCCAACTGCTTCTCATCGCCGACGTCCGACTGACGGGAGAGTGACCATGGACTACCGAGACACCCCCGAGGAGGCGGAGTTCCGCGCGGTCCTGCGCCGCTGGCTGACCGAGAACATCCCGGCGGGCTGGGACAAGATCGAGGACGAGGAGGAGGCCGTACGGCTGCGCAAGTCCTGGCACCGCACCCTCTACCAGGCCGGCTACGTCGGGCTGAGCTGGCCGGTGGAGTACGGCGGGCGTGGGCTGAGCCCGGTCTACGACGCGATACTCAACGAGGAGTCGGGCAACCTGGGCGCCCCGCCCCTGCCCTCGGTCGGATACATCGGCCGGGCCATCTTCACCTACGCCTCCGAGGAGCAGAAGAAGCGTTTCCTGCCCCCTCTGCTGTCCGGCGAGATGTCATGGTGTCAGGGCTTCAGCGAGCCGGAGGCCGGTTCCGACCTCGCCGCGCTGCGCACCTTGGCACGGCTGGACGGTGACCACTATGTGGTGAACGGCCAGAAGATGTGGACCAGCGGCGGCCAGCACGCCGACTGGTGCCTGCTGCTGGCCCGCACCGATCCCAGCGTGCCCAAGCACAAAGGCATCTCCGCCTTCCTGGTCTCGATGAAGGAGCCCGGCGTCACCGTACGGCCCATCGTCATCGCCAGCGGAGAGGCGGAGACCGCCGAGGTCTTCTGGGACGACGTGCGGATCCCGGTGGAGCAGCGGCTCGGCGCCCCCGGCGAGGGCTGGCGGATCGCGATGACCACGGTCGCCTACGAGCGCGGCCCCGCCGACATCGGCTTCATCGCCAACTATCGGCGCACCCTGCGCAAGGTGGAGCGGCTCGCGGCCGAGCGCGGGTTGCTGGAGCAGCCGGAGACGCGCAAGGCGCTCGCCCGCGCGTACGTGCGCGGCGAGGTGCTGCGCCTCAACTGCATGGAGCAGTTGTCGCTCCGGGTATCCGGACGTCCTCCCGGCCCGGAGGGCTCGGTGGCCAAGCTGCTGTGGGCCGAAGCCGAGCAGTCGTTGCAGCATCTGGCCATGGACATCCTCGGCGCCGACGAGCTGACGGGCGTCGCGGACGGGTGGCTCAGCTCGTACTTCACCTCCCGGCCGGTCAGCGTGTACGGCGGGTCGGCGCAGATCCAGAAGAACATCATCGCCCGGATGCTCGACCTGCCGCGCTGAGCGCCTCCGATCGAGTGCGCCGGTTCCGCCGGGACGCCGTTCACCCCACCGGCTTCGCCGGCCGACGTCAGGTTCACCGGGGAGTGCCCTCTCCGAGTAGAACCCTGAACCCCTTCAGACGCTGATCCAACAACAACGTCCTGCCTCGGCGTGCCCGGAGGACGCCGCCGCGTGTCCCGAAAGCGGCGCCCCTTCGAGTGATCTTCACCGCGGCCGTTCGCCCGTGGGCGATCTCACCGATCACCGCACCACATCCCCCTGTACTACCTCCTGAACATGATTCAGCCGCCGGGTTTCCCTGGCTGAGGAGGCCGCAATGAGCCCACGACCCACCCGCCTCGCGATGATATCGATCAGCGCGCTGCTGACGCTTTCGCTCACCGCGTGCTCAGGCTCCGGTGACGCCGGCGCCGACGGAGGCGCTGAGCCCTACATCGTCTACCTGACCGGCGACTACTCCGGTCCCGTCTCCACCAACACCAAGAGCATCGACGCCGGCGTCAAGCTCGCCGCGGAGGAGTTCAACGCCTCCGGCGGCGTCAACGGCCGCAAGATCGTGGTCGAGACGGCCAACGACCAGAACGACCCGACCAAGGCGGTCAGCCTCCTGCAGCAGCGCCTGTCCTCGGGAAAGAAGCCGGACCTGGTCTACCCGGGCAGTTCGAGCGCGGTCTCGCTCTCACTGCTGCCCATCCTGACCCGGCAGAAGATCATGTCCGTCGGCGGCACCGTCAGCATGCTGCTCAACGACCCGGCCAAGTTCCCCTACCACTTCGGCGTCTCCTCGCCCGGCAAGGACTACGTGCCCGCGCTGATCTCGATCGCGAAGTCCAAGGGCTACAAGAAGATCGCCATGCTCTACTCCAACGACGCCACGGGCCAGAGCTCGGCGGAGATCTACAAGAGCGCCGTCCAGGGCGCGGGGATGCAGTTCGTCGAGGCCCGCTACGAGGCGACCGCGCTGGACATGAGCTCGCAGCTCAACCAGCTCAAGGCGCAGAACCCTGACGCGCTCCTGCTCAACGGGTACGGCACCGCCGCGCTCTACGTCATGCGCAGCCGGGCCCAGATCGGCTGGGACATCCCCGCCTACTGCGACCAGCTCGCCTCCGGCTTCCCCTACCTGAAGAACCTCGAAGCGGAGCAGCTCAAGAACGTCAACGTGGTCGTCTCCTCGGCCACCTTGTCCTCCGCCGAGCAGCACCCTGGCCTGGCCGGCTTCATCCAGAAGATCAAGTCCGGTCCGGTGGCCGACGGCATCTCCAGCACGGGCTGGGGCCTCTACTCGACCGGGCACGACGCGCTCGCCGTCGTCGTGTACGCCGCGCGCGAGGCCAAGTCCGACGACTCGGCCAAGGTCAAGGAGACGCTGGAGCACCTGCCCGCGCCGACCGGCGCGCCGCTGTGGTACTACGCGGGCCCGAACGGCCAGTACCTGAAGTACAGCTTCTCGCCGACCGACCACTTCCCGACCGCCGGCGCCGACACCTTCCAGTACGTGCCGCCCGGCACCTACAACAGTGACGGCTTCTACGCACCGGAAAAGGCGTGAGGCGGCCGTGACGACGGTTTGGGCCGGGCTGGCGACGGGCGCGATCTACTCGCTGATCGCGATCGGGTACAACGTGGTGCTGCTCGCCTCCGGCACGTTCAACTTCGCGCACGCGCAGCTCCTGATGGTCGGCACCTTCCTGGCCTACGCCGGCGCGGTCACATTCGGCCTCCCCGTGGTGGTGACCGTCCTGTTCGCCGCCGCCGGTGTGGGGGTGGTGGCGCTGCTGGAGGAGCGGATCGCGATCCGGCCGCTGCTGGGCCGCTCGGACGCGCACGGCGCGCTGATCACCACGGTCGGCGCCGCGACGATCCTGGACGGCCTGGCCGCGGCGATCTGGGGCCGCCAGCCCCTGACCGTGCCCTCGGGCCTCCCTGACCGGCCGCTGGAGCTGCTCGGTGGCACGGTCCGCCCGGTCGACCTGGTGCTGATCGCGCTCACCCTGCTGCTCGGCGTCGGGCTGCACCTGTGGTCGCGGTACTCCCTGCTCGGCCTCGCCTCGCTCGCCTCGGCCGAAGACCGGCAGGCGGCCTCGGCCCGCGGCATCAACGTACGACTGCTCGGCGTCGGGGCGTTCGTCCTGGCCGGGGTGATCGCCGGAGCGTTCGGGCTGCTGGTCGGGGCGCGCACCTACGCGACCTTCGACCTCGGCCACGCGCTGTCCCTCTTCGGCTTCGTGGCGATCGCGATCGGCGGTTCGGGCAGCCAGCTCGGCGGGCTGATCGGCGGCTTCGCCACCGGGCTGATCTACGCGTTCGCCGCGCGCTACATCGGCGCGGCGTACCCGCAACTCGTGATCTTCGGGGTGTTCCTGCTGATCCTCTTTCTGCGACCGCGCGGGCTCTTCGGCTCCGCGCTCGAACGGCGGGTGTAGCCATGACCGCACTCATCCACCGGTATCGCCCGCTGATCGCCGTACTGCTCGTGGCGCTGCTCATGGCGGCGCCAGGGGTGGGCCTGATCAACGCCTACTGGTCGCGCACGGTGATGCTGATCGCGATCCTGAGCCTGCTCGTCAGCGGCCTGAACGTCGTCCTCGGCTACGCCGGGGAGCTGGCCGTCGGCCAGGTGGCGCTCTACGCGGTCGGCGCCTACGTCGCCGCCTACCTGGGCGTCGAGTTCGGCGCGACCAACGTGCTTCTGGCGCTCGGGGCGGCGACGGCCGCCGCGGTCGTGGTCGGGCTGGTGACCGGGATACCCGGCCTGCGGCTGGGCGGCTGGGCACTGGCGATGGTGACCTTCTTCCTCGTCACGCTGATCCCGAACCTGGTCGACATCCTGCACTCCTTCACCGGGGGCACGCTCGGCCTGGCCGCCGCGGTCCCGACACTGTTCGGCCTGGAGATCACCGGTAACCGGCTGTACGTGCTGATCCTGCTGGTCACCGCGGGGTGGTTCGCCATGGCCCGCAACCTGCTGCTCTCCCGGCACGGCGACATCTTCCTCGTGCTGCGGCAGAGCCCGATCCTCGCCTCGGTCCTCGGCGTCTCGGTCTACCGGCTGAAGCTGCTCGCCTACGTCATCGGCGCGATCCCGGCCGCCCTGGCGGGAGCGCTGTTCGCGATGATCGACGGGTTCATCGCCCCGGAGACCTTTACCTTCGCGCTGGCGCTGAGCGTGCTCGCCGCCTCGGTGGTGGGCGGTTCGACGTCCGTCTACGGCGCGATCGCGGGCGCGGCGGTGATGCAGCTTGGCCAGCAGACCTTCACCCAGTTCCAGGACTGGCAACTGGTGATCTATGGAGCGTTCCTGCTGCTGGCGGGCGTCATCTTCAACCGCGGGCTCGCGGGCATCGCCCACGACGGGCTGGCTGCGGCGCGGCGGCGCGGCTGGTTGCCCACGCTCCCGTCCGCCTCCGCCACCATCACCGCCAGGCACGGACACGACCCGGCGGCCGGCGCCTCCGCGAGCGCCGGGCTCGACCGCCTGAACGGCGCCGTGCTGCGGACCGAGGGGCTGAGCAAGTCCTTCGGCGGCAACAAGGCGCTGCGGGACGTCTCGATCGAGGCCCACCCCGGAGAGGTGACGGCCCTGATCGGGCCGAACGGCTCCGGCAAGACCACCCTGCTCAACCTCATCAGCGGTTTCTACAAGCCCTCGGGCGGGTCGCTGGTGCTCGACGACGAGCAGATCGGCGGCCGGCCGCCGTACCGGATCGCACGGCTCGGGGTGACCCGCACCTTCCAGACCCCGCTGATCCCCAAGCACATGAGCACGCTGGCCTTCGTCGCCACCGGCCGGTACGTGACCCACCGCGTGGGGATCGCCGCCGCGGTGCTGAGGCTCCCGGTGTTCCGCCGGGGGTACGCGGCGGACAACGCCGAGGCGCTCAGGCTGCTGCGGTGGCTGGGGATCGAGGACGTCGCCGGCCGTCCGGTCGACTCGCTGGCACTGGGCACCCGCCGGCTGGTCGAGGTGGCGCGCGCGCTCGCCTCTGGGCCGAGGGTCTTCCTCTTCGACGAGGTGGGCTCCGGGCTCGACGAGAGCGACCTGGTGGTGCTGGAACGGGCGATCGAGAAGATCCGGCAGGCCGGCGGCACCGTGATCCTCGTCGAGCACAACTTCCCGCTGGTGCTCAAGCTGGCCGACCGCATCCACGTACTCAGCCAGGGCGCGCTCATCGCCTCCGGCACCTCGGCGGAGATCCAGGCGGATCGCCGGGTGCTCGCCGAGTACACCGGCGCGACGGACCACGAGTCCCCGGCCGAGAACCCAGAACCCGAGCCGGCCGGCCGGTCCGCGGCACCGAAGGGAGCCCAGTGATGTTGTCCGCCGTCGGGATCACCGGTGGGTACGGAGACCTGCGCGTCCTGTGGGGCGTGGACGCGGCGGTCCGCGCCGGGAAGATCACCGTGGTTCTCGGGCGCAACGGCGCCGGGAAGACCTCGCTTCTCTGCGCGATCGCCGGACTGCTGCCGAACGTCGGCCAGGGGAAGGTCGAGCTGGACGGGAAGGACATCAGCGGTGCGCGAGCACACCGGCGGATACGCGCCGGGCTGGCCCTTGTCCAGGAGAACAAGCGGGTCTTCCACGGCAGGAGCGTCGAGGAGAACCTGCTCCTCGGCGGGTACCTGCTTCCCGGGCGCGGGCTGCGCAGCCCGGCCAGGCGGGAGGCGCTTGAGCAGGCGTACCAGCGCTTCCCGCTGCTGAGGGAGCGGCGGCGCGTGCCGGCGGGGAGCCTCTCGGGCGGTCAGCAGCAGATGCTCGCCATCGGCCAGGCGCTGATGCCGGGCCCGAAGCTGCTGATGCTCGACGAGCCCTCCGCCGGCCTGGCCCCCGCCATCGTCAACGAGGTCCTCGCGATGGTCTCGGCGCTGCGCGACGAAGGGCTGTCCATCCTCCTCGTCGAGCAGCGCATCGAGCACGCGCTGGAGATAGCCGACGACGTGGCGGTGATGGAGAACGGGCGGATCGTCGCGGCGGGCGCCAAATCCGATTTCAACGACGGCGCGGTGATCCGCGAGGTGTATCTCGGCCGGTCGGACGAGCGGCTGACCACAGGCAACGTGTGAGAGCAGGAGCAGACAGGATGCAGATGAAGGACAAGGTCGCCGTGGTGACCGGCGCCGCTCAGGGCATCGGCCGCGCGGTCGCCGAGGCGTACGCCCGGGAGGGCGCACGGGTGGCGGTGGCCGACATTCAGGCCGACGCCGCCGAGGAGGTGGCCGACGGCATCCGCCGTCAGGGCGGGGAGGCGCTCGCGGTGCTCTGCGACGTGTCGAGCCGCGCCGAGGTCGACCGGGCGGCCGCCGAGGTCAAGGCGGCGTACGGCCCGATCGACGTGCTGGTGAACAACGCCGGGATCACCCGGCCCGCGATGCTGCACAAGATGACCGAAACGGAGTGGGACCAGGTCATCGGGGTCCACCTTCACGGCTCGTTCTACTGGCTGCAGGCGGTGGTCCACGACATGATGGAGCGGGAGCGGGGACGGATCATCTTCTCCTCCTCGTCGACCGCGCAGAACGGCTCCATCGGGCAGATCAACTACGCCGCCGCGAAGTCCGGGATGCTGGGCATGATGCGGAGCGCGGCGCGCGAGCTCGGCCGCTACAACATCCTCGTCAACGCCGTGGCCCCGGCGGCCGCGACCGAGATGACCCTCAAGGTGCGCACCGATCCGCGCTTCGCCGACGCGGTCAAGCGCCTGCCGCTGCGCCGGCACGCCGAGCCCGAGGAGATCGCGCCGACCTTCGTGTACCTGGCCTCGGACGCGTCCAGCTTCGTCACCGGCCAGGTGATCTCGGTGGACGGCGGCGGGATGATGGTCCGTTGACCATGGACACCGGCCTGGGACGCCGTCCACTGGACGGCGTCCGCGTGGTCACCTTCGCCCAGAACTTCCAGGGACCCTACGCGACGATGGTCCTCGCCGACCTAGGCGCGGACGTCATCGTGGTGGAGCGGCCCGCGACGGGGGACCCGGCCCGGAGCCAGCCGGGCATGTTCGCGGCGCTGAACCGCGGCAAGCGTTCGGTGACCCTGGACCTCAAGTCTCCGGAGGACCAGGAGACGGCGTTCCGGCTGGCGTGTACGGCGGACGTGCTCTTCGAGTCCTACCGGCCGGGCAGCATGGCACGGTTCGGCCTCGGCTACCCGAGGCTGAGCGCGGCCCACCCCGGGTTGGTGTACGTGTCGGTCTCCGGCTTCGGCCAGGACGGGCCGTACCGTGACCGGCCCGGGCACGAGCTGATGTACCAGGCGACGGCCGGCGCGCTCGACGCCCTGTGCGACCGGCCGGAGCCGGCGATCCCCCCGCCGCCCGGTCCCGAGACGGGCGCCATGGCCGGCGCGCTTTACGCCGCGCTCGGCGCCCTGGTCGGGCTGGTCGGCAGGGGCGCGACCGGGTGCGGCACGTACGTCGACCTGTCCACCCACGAGGCGCTGATGTCCCTGCTGGCACTGCGGTTCGAGCGGGAGCTCAACGCGCCGGCCGCCGCCACGGCCCCGCCGGGCCGCGAACCGGGCTACGGGCTCTACCGTTGCGCGGACGGCCTGCTCATCTGCCTCGGCATCGGCTTCGAGGACCACTTCTGGGCCCGGCTGTGCGAGGTGACCGGGCTGGCCGGGTACGCTTCACTGCGCCGGCACGAGCGCTGGCCGAGGGCCGGGGAGCTCACCGGTGAGCTGGCCCGCGTCCTCGCCTCCCGCACCCGCGCGCGGTGGCAGGATGCCTTCGACCGCGCCGGGATCCCGGCGAGCCCGGTCCACCGCGTCGGCGAGGCGCTTCGCGACCCGCACGCGCTCTCGCGCCAGGTCGTCAGGTCCATGCCAGGACGGGCGAGCCCGCGGTACGTCCGCCAGCCGCTGCGCCTGAGCGCCTACACCGAGCCCACCCCTGCCCCCGCCCCGCTCCTGGGCGAGCACACCGCTTCGGTCCTGCGCGAGCTGGGCGCGTCGGCCATACCACGAGGAGGCAACTCATGACCACGCCCGACTCCCGGCCGGCGTTCGACCGGCTTCTCTCTCCCCGCTCGCTCGCGATGGTCGGCGCCTCCAACAGCCCGACGCGCATCGGCGGCACCGTCTTCGCCAACCTGCTGCGCGCCTTCCCCGGCGAGGTCCACCCGGTCCATCCGAAGGACGAGGTGGTCCAGGGCCGCCAGGCGTTCCGCACCGTCGCCGACCTGCCGGAAGCCGTGGACATGGCCGTGATCGCGGTACCCGCCCCCGCCGTGGTCGACGTGGTCGCCGCGTGCGCCGCCCGGGGCATCGGCGGCGCGACCGTCATCACCTCGGGCTTCGCCGAGGCGGGTCCCGAGGGACGCGCGCTGCAGGACCGGCTCACCGAGGTGTCCCGCGACACCGGCATCCGCGTCATCGGACCCAACTGCATCGGCTACATGAACGCCCACGACGGCGTGATGGCGAACTTCATGGTGACCGCGGACGAGCCACTGCCCCAGCCGGGACCGGTGGCCCTGGTCTCGCAGAGCGGCGGCTTCGGCTCCTACATCACCAACAAGGCCGTTCTGGCCGGGCTCCGGCTCGGCTGGTTCGTCTCCACCGGCAACGAGGCCGACGTGAACGTGGCGAACGTGCTGCGCCACCTGGTGGAACGCCCCGAGGTGGGTGTGCTGTTGTCCTTCGCCGAGACCTTGCGCGACCCCGAGGTCTTCGTGGATACCGCGCGCCGGGCCGCCGAGCTGGATAAGCCGCTGGTCCTGCTGAAGGCGGGCCGTTCCGACGAGGCGGCGCGGGCCGCGATGAGCCACACGGCCTCCATCGTCGGCTCGGCCCAGGTGCTGGACGCGGTGTGCGAGCAGTACGGCGTCTTCGTCGCCTCGACCATGGAGGAACTGCTCGACCTCGGCACCATCTTCCAGGACGGCCGGCGCGCCCGGGGCGACCGCGTGATCGTCATGACGTCGTCCGGAGGGGCGGGCGTGCTGCTCGCCGACGAGGCGGGGCTGGCGGGACTGTCGGTCCCCGTTCTGCCGGAGCAGGAGCAGGCGGCGCTGGCCGCCGACATGCCGGTGCCGTTCTACGGCAGCACCGCCAACCCCGTGGACACCACCGCGCAGACCACCGCGATGCCGGGCGCGTACCGCAAGGTGCTGTTCTCGGTCGCGGCCAGCCCGTCCGCCGACCTGGTGTCGGCGGTCACCTGGGCCCGGCCGGGGCCGGCCAACGACGCGATCGTGGAGATGTACCAGAACACGGAAAAGCCGGTCGCGGTCCTGTCGACCGCCTGGTCGGAGCAGTTCCAGGCGGCGGGCGTGCCCACCTACACCGACCCGCGCCGGGCGATGACCGCGCTGGCCGCCCTCGTCCGGCAATCCGGCCGCCGGCCGCACGCCGGCCCGGCGCGGTTCGTCCCGGACGCCGGACGGGTGCGGCACGTACGCGAGCTGATCGCCGCCGCGGGCCGGGAGACGACCCTGCTGGAGTCGACCGGCAAGAGCATCCTCGCGCGGTACGGCGTGCCGGTGACCCGCGAGGAGCTGGTGACCTGCGCCGACGGCGCGGTCGAGGCGGCGGAGCGCGCCGGCGGCCCGGTGGCGCTCAAGGTGATGTCCTACCAGCTCCCGCACAAGTCGGACGCCGGGGCGATCCGGCTCGGCCTGCGGGGCCCCGACGAGGTGCGGGCGGGGTACGAGGAGATGCTCGCCGAGGTCGCCGTCCGTGCGCCGGACGCGGTCGTGGAGGGCGTCCTGGTCCAGCAGATGGCGCCCGCGCGGCTGGAGATGGCCTGCGGGGTGCAGCGCGACCCTCTCTTCGGGCCCATGGTCGCGATCGGGCTCGGCGGGGTGCTGGTCGAGGTGCTCAGCGAGGCGGCGCTGCTGCGCCCGCCGTTCGACGCGGCGACCGCCAGGGCGGTGCTCGGCGGGCTGCTCGGCGGCCGGTTGCTGAGCGGAGGCCGCGGGCTGTCGGAGGCGGAACAGGACGCCGTGGCCCAGGTGATGGTGGCCCTCGGTGAGCTGGCCCTGGAGCTGGACGAGGTCACCGAGGTCGACGTGAATCCGCTTCGCGTCTCCGGCGGCGTGGTGCTCGCGGCCGACGCGCTGATCGTGGTGCGGCATGGTTGACCGCACCGCTCTGATCGGCCACGCCTACCCGCCGTACAGCTTCCCCGTCGAGCACGGCAAGGTGCGCGAGTTCGCCCTCGCCGTCAAGGCCGGGGACCCGGTGTACCTCGACGTCGAGGAGGCGAGGTCCGCCGGGTACGCGAACCTGCCCGTGCCGCCGACCTTCTCCGCCGTGACCGCCCACTGGGCCGTCAGGGACGGCGAGGACGTGCTCGGGCTGAACCTGCGGAGGGTGCTGGCGGGCGGCGCCGAATGGGAGTACCTGGGCGACGTCGTCGTCGGCGACGTGCTGACCGTGCGGTCGCGCATCGCCGACGTCCTGGACAAGAGCGGAAGCCGCGGTCCGATGACGCTGATCGTCACCGAGCACGAGTTCGTCAACCAGCGTGAGGAGACCGTGATGCGCGTGCGCAGCACGGTGATCGAATTGGGGGAGCAGTGACAGAGTCGGAGACCGAGGCGCGCGCCGCGGCACCGGTGCCGAAGGCCCCGGGCCGGCGGGTCGGCCCGCTGACCCGTACGGACTTCGTGCGGTACGCCGGAGCCGGTGGGGACTTCAACCCGATCCACCACGACGAGACCTTCGCCCGCGCGGCCGGCTACCCGTCGGTGTTCGGGCACGGGCTGCTCACGGCCGGGATCCTCGGCGGCTACGTCGCCGACTGGCTCGGGCGTGGGAACCTGCGCAGGTTCAGCGTCCGCTACGTGGGCCAGGTCTGGCCGGGTGACACGCTCACGCTCAGCGGCGAGGTGCTCCGCTCGGAGAGCGGCCCGGACGGCGCCACCGAGGTCGAGGTCGGGCTGACGGTACACAGCGAGGCCGGTGGGGACGCGCCACGGCTGGTCCTCCGCGGTGGCGCGACGGCGGTATACGCCTCCTCGGCCGCGGGAGGGCGGCCATGACCGGCATCGCGCCGCACCGGGAGTACACCGACCGGCTCGCCGCCGGGGAGGTGCCATTCCAGACATGCGACCGCTGCCACGCCGCGGTCTTCTACCCACGGGTGATCTGCCCGGTGTGCGGGGCCGTCGAGCTGAGCTGGAGCCAGAGCGCCGGGCTTGGCACGGTCTACTCGGTCAGCGTCCTGTCCCCGCGTGAGGGGCCGCCCTACACCGTCGTGCTGGTCGACCTGGACGAGGGGTTCCGCGTGATGAGCACGGTGGTCGAGGTCCCCGCCGAGGACGTGCGGATCGGGGCGCGCGTGCGGGGCCGGGTCGGCCAGGACGGCCCGTCCGGGCCGAGGGTCGTGTTCACGGTCGACGAGGAAGGACGAGGATGAGCGGGCCTGAGCTGCGCGGCGCGGCCGCGATCGTGGGAGTGGCCGAGTCCGACCTCGGCGAGGTCGGGCCCGACAGATACGCGATCGAGTTGGCGGCGCAGGCGTCCGCCGCCGCGCTCGCGGAGGCGGGATTGTCCACCCGGGACGTGGACGGACTGTTCTGCGCCATCGCCGGGCGCGGTATGGCGCCGCTCGACATGGCCGAGTACCTGGGCGTCCGGCCCAGGTACACCGACGGCACGATGGTCGGCGGCAGCTCGTTCGTCTCGCATCTGCACCACGCGGCGCTGGCGATCGCGTCGGGCGCGTGCGAGGTGGCGCTCATCGCCTATGGCAGCACCGCGCGGTCCGACAGCGGCCGGGGCCGGCTGTCCACCGGCCCTCCCGAACTGCCCTCCTACGAGGCCGCCTACCGCCCGCGCATGCCGGTGACCGGCTACGCGCTGGCCGCCGCCCGGCACATGCACCAGTACGGCACCACCCGCACCCACCTCGCCGAGGTGGCGGTCGCCGCACGCCGGTGGGCGAGGCTCAACCCCAAGGCATTCGTCCGCGACCCGCTGACCATCCAGGACGTGCTGGACAGCCGCGTCATCTCCAGCCCGCTGTCCAAGCTCGACTGCTGCCTGGTCACCGACGGCGGCGGCGCGGTCGTGGTGACCGGTGCCGAGCGCGCCAGGGACCTGCCCCGCCCGCCCGTCTACCTGCTGGGCGCGGGAGAGGCGCACCGGCACCGTTCCATCTCCCAGATGCCCGACCTCACCGTCACCGCCGCGACCGAGTCCTCGGCCCGCGCGTACGCGATGGCCAAGCTCGGGCCCGGGGACGTCGATGTAGTGCAGCTCTACGACGCCTTCACCATCAACACCATCCTCTTCCTGGAAGACCTGGGCTTCTGCGCCAAGGGAGAGGGCGGCGACTTCGTCTCGGGCGGGCGGATCGCGCCGGGCGGGGCGTTGCCGGTCAACACCAACGGCGGCGGCCTTTCGTACTGCCACCCGGGGATGTACGGCATCTTCCCCCTCATCGAGGCGACGCGCCAGATCCGGGGCGAGGCGGGCGGCAGACAGCAGCCTGACGTGACGATCGCGCTCGCGCATGGCAACGGCGGCCAGCTCTCCAGCCAGGTGACGGCCATCCTCGGAGGGCGGGAGAGCCTGTGAGCACTGTCCTGACGTCCCGTGACGGCCCCGTCCTGACCGTGACGCTCAACCGCCCCCAATCGCTCAACGCGCTGGACGCCGAAACCCTGTACGCGCTCGCGGAAGCCTGGCACGAGGCCGCCGACCCGGAGATCCGGGCGGTCGTGGTCACCGGGAGCGGACGGGGGTTCTGCGCGGGCGCCGACCTGCGCGCGCCGGCGGACCGTTCCAGGCCGGGAATCAACGGGCTGCGGCACACCTACCACCCGCACGTGCTCGCCATGGCCGCGCTGGAGAAACCAGTGATCGCCGCGGTGAACGGCGCGGCCGCCGGCGCGGGGCTGTCCCTCGCCGCGGCGGCCGACCTGCGGATCGCCTCGGAGGAGGCCAAGTTCGTCCCGGCCTTCACCGCCGTGGGCCTGGTGCCCGACGCGGGGGGCGCGTACTTCCTGCCGCGGTTGCTCGGCTACGCGCGCGCCTACGAGTGGCTGGCCACCGGCCGGCGGCTGACCGCCGCCGAGGCGCTGGCGTGGGGACTCGTCTCCGAGGTGGTGCCCGCCGGCGAGCTGCTGCCGCGCGCCGCCCGGCTCGCCCACCAGCTGGCCGCCACCCCCGGCTGCGCGGTGGGCCTCACGAAGCGGCTGCTCGACTACGGGCTGAACCACGGACTGGCCGAACTACTGGACGAAGAGACGCGGCTGCAGGCCCTGGCGGTAGCGGCGCCCGGACGGATGCGGGCCCGTGCCGAGGTGGTAGGCCGCCTTTCCGCTGACAAGGAGGATCGATGAGCGAGTACAAGACATTGCTGGTGAGCCGGGACGACGGGCTGGCCACCATCGCCCTGAACCGTCCCGAACGGTTGAACGCGATCGGCGGCGGCCTGGAGGAGGAACTGGGCAGGGCGCTGGCAGAGGTGGCCGACGACCCGGCGGTGCGGGCGGTGCTCCTGCGCGGCGAAGGGCGGGCGTTCTGCGCCGGTGGTGACGTCAAGGACATGGCCGGGCGCGCCGAGGACGAGATCGCGCCGAGCGCCGGCCAGCAGGTGTACCAGATCCTGCGCGGCCGCCGCATCCTGGAGACGATCCTGTCGGTGCCGCAGCCGATCGTCGCGGCCGTGCACGGGTACGCGATGGGGCTGGGCGCCACGATCGCGCTGTTCTGCGATGTGGTGGTCGCCGCCGAGGACGCCCAGTTCGCCGACACGCACGTCTCGATCGGGCTGGTCGCGGGCGACGGGGGAGCGGTGGTGTGGCCGCTGGCGATGCCGCTCGGCGCGGCCCGGTACTACCTGATGACCGGCGACCGCGTCAGCGGGACCGAGGCGGCACGGCTCGGGCTGGCGCTGCGGGCCGTTCCGGCCGGTGACCTGCTGGACGAGGCGACGGCGATCGCGCGACGGCTCGCCGACGCCGCGCCGCTGGCCGTCCAG
>NZ_JBEZFH010000169.1:0-17135 GCF_040649355.1 Sphaerisporangium sp. NPDC049002
TGTGACGGTGGATCGGTGGCTCCTACAGGGTCGGAAGGTCGGTCGTCCGAGGGGGGTCACAGGGGGAGGATCCGCACGCCGCCCGAGGTGGCGAGCCGCCCTCGGCGGTCACCGTCGCGGGGGCCGTACCGGCCTCCCACGAGTACGGCGAGGAGGCGAACGACACCGCGAGCGCCGCCGTGGTCTCACCTCCGGCGAGTGCCGTGAGAAGGTCGCGGGCGGCGTCCGTGCCCGCCTCCAGCAGCGCCCAGGTCGCCAGAACGGCACTGGTCAGGAAGGGTATGGGCGTGACGGCGCGGCCGAGCTCCTCCAGCACGACCGCCGCCTCCCGCGCCGACGCGCCCGCGCCGCCGAGCTCCTCGGGGATGAGCAGCCCCGCCACCCCGATGTCCCGGGCCAGCGCCTTCCACAGGCCGGCGTCGTACGACGAGGGGTTCTCGATCCTGGCGAGCACCGTGGCCGGAGGGCACCTGTCGGCCAGCAGGTCGCGGACCGCCGAGCGCAGCTCCTCCTCGACCTCTGAGTACAGCAGCGTCATCGGTCGCTCACCACTCCTTGTTCGCCGCGTCGGGTTCGCTGCAGGTCATCGCGGGAGGTCCTTCCACGGGACGTTCTTGTCGACGCGGGGTTCTGAGGGCAGGCCGAGCACGCGCTCGGCGATGATGTTGCGCAGGATCTCGGAGGTCCCGCCCTCGATCGAGTTGCCCTTGGCCCGCAGGTAGCGGTAGCCCGGCCCGCGGCCGAAGAAGTCGACGGTGTCCGACCTGCGGAAGCTCCAGTCGTCGTACGCGAGCCCCTCCTCGCGCCGCATCTCCACGTCGAGCCCGGACAGCGCCTGGTTCAGGCGGGCGAAGGCCAGCTTCATGCCCGACCCCTCGGGGCCCGGCGCGCCGGCGGCGAGCTGCTCGCGCAGCCGTACCCCGGCGAGGCGGGTGACCTCGGTCTCGACCCAGAGCTGGAGCAGGCGCTGGTGCAGGGCGTGGGTGCGGATCTCGGGGCGCCGCCGCCAGGTATCGGCGACCAGGCCGATCACGCCGCCGCCGCGCCGCACCGGCGAGCCGCCGATGGCGACCCGCTCGTTCATGAGGGTGGTCTGGGCGACCCGCCAGCCGTCGCCCACCTCACCCAGCCGGAGCGAGTCGGGCAGCCGCACGCCGGTGAGGAACACCTCGTTGAACTCGGCCTCGCCCGTGATCTGGCGCAGCGGCCGTACCTCGACGCCGGGCGCCCGCATGTCGCAGACGAAGTACGTCAGGCCCCGGTGCTTGGGCACGTCCGGATCGGTACGCGCGACGAGGATGGCCCAGCGGGAGTGGTGGGCCCCGGAGGTCCACACCTTCTGCCCGTCCACCACCCATTCGTCCCCGTCCCTTACGGCCCGGGTGGCGAGGGTGGCGAGATCAGACCCCGCGCCCGGCTCGCTGAAGAGCTGACACCAGATCTCCTCGCCCGTCCACAGCGGCCGGAGGAACCGCTCCTTCTGCTCCTCGGTGCCGAAGATGAGGATCGTGGGGGCCGCCATGCCGAGGCCGATGGTCAGCTTGCCGATGTCGGTCTGGGGCGTGTCCGCGAGCTCCTGCTCGACGACGCTCTGCAGCCCGCGCGGCGCGCCCAGCCCGCCGAGGCCCTCAGGGAAGTGCACCCAGGCGAGCCCGGCGTCGAACCGCGCCCGCAGGAAGTCCAGCGGCTCCATCGCCGCCGGGTCGTGGTCCGCCAGGAACGCGCGAGCCCGCTCCTTGAGCGCCGCCTCATCCACTGTCACGAAATACCCCTTCAAGGTGGTCGATGGGATGCCGGTCAGCCGGTGGGCATGTGCTTCTTGAGCTCGCGGTACGCGAGAGACCGCTTATGCACCTCGTCCGGCCCGTCGGCGAGCCGCAGCGAACGGGCTCCCGCCCACAGGCCCGCCAGCGGGAAGTCCTGGCTGACGCCCCCGGCCCCGTGGACCTGGATGGCCTTGTCGAGGATCCACTCCACGGTCCGGGGCGTGGCGATCTTGATGGCCTGGATCTCGGCGTGCGCGCCTCGGTTGCCGACGGTGTCCATCAGCCAGGCGGTCTTCAGCACCAGCAACCTGAGCTGCTCGACCTTGACCCGCGACTCCGCGATCCAGTCCTGCACGACGCCCTGCTCGGCCACCGGCCTGCCGAAGGTCGTACGAGACAGGGCGCGCGCGCACATCAGCTCGATCGCCCGCTCGGCCATGCCGATCAGCCGCATGCAGTGGTGGATGCGGCCGGGACCGAGCCGGGCCTGGGCGATGCCGAACCCGCCGCCCTCCTCGCCGATCAGGTTCTCCACCGGCACGCGGACGTCCTCGAAGAGCAGCTCGGCGTGGCCTCCGTGGTCGGCGTCGCTGTAGCCGAAGACGTGCATGCCGCGCTTGACGGTCAGCCCCGGGGTGTCACGCGGTACGAGCACCATGCTCTGCTGCCGGTGGGAGGAGCCCTCCTGCGAGGTCTTGCCCATCACGATGAAGATCGCGCAGCGCGGGTTCATCGCGCCGGAGGCGAACCACTTGCGCCCGTTGATGACGTACTCGGCGCCGTCGCGCACGATCGACGTGGCGATGTTGGTCGCGTCGGAGGAGGCGGCGTCCGGCTCGGTCATGGCGAACGCCGATCGGATCTCGCCGTTCAGCAGCGGTTCCAGCCAGGCCTTCCGCTGCCACTCGTCGCCGAACATGGAGAGGACCTCCATGTTGCCGGTGTCGGGGGCGGCGCAGTTCGTGGCCGTGGGCGCGATGCGCGGGCTGCGCCCCATGATCTCGGCCAGCGGGGCGTACCGCACGTTGGTCAGGCCGGCGCCGTGCTCACCGGGCAGGAAGAGGTTCCACAGGCCGCGCCTGCGCGCCTCGTCCTTGAGGTCCTCCATCATCGGCGGGGAGCTCCACCCGCTCTCGGCGGCCTGCTGCTCGAAGGCCTCCTCGGCGGGGTACACACACTCGTCCATGAACTCGGTCAGCCGCTCGCGCAGCTCCTCGGTCGTGGTGTCGAACGCGAAGTCCATCAGTCCTCCAGTGACTCCAGTGCTTTCAGGCCATGGGCCACGAGCGGCGCGACGTGCTCGCCGATCTCGTCGAATCCGTCTCCTACGGTCAGGCCCTGGGTGTAGCGGAAGTGGATGCCCTCGGAGATCACCGCGAGCTTGAAGCACGCCAGGGCGACGTACCAGCCCAGGCGGGAGATGTCGAGGCCGGTCCCGGCCGCGTACCGCCGCGCCAGCTCGGCGCTCGGCATGTGCTCGCCGGCCGCCTCGGGTTCGGCGATGTCCAGGGCGGCGAAGTCGCCGTAGAGCAGGAAGAGCGCGAGGTCGGTGAGGGGGTCGCCGAGCGTCGACATCTCCCAGTCGAGCACGGCCCGCACCTGGCCGCCGGCGATCAGCGTGTTCCCCAGCTTGAAGTCTCCGTGCACGATCGCGTGGCGCTGCGTGACCGGCACTGCTCCCGCCAGACGGGTGAAAAGGTGGTCGATGTCCGGCAGGTCCCGGCTGCGCGAGGCGTCGAGCTGCCGCTTCCAGCGCCTGACCTGGCGCTCCAGGAAGCCCTCCGGCCGGCCGAAGCCGGCGAGCCCGACGGCGACCGGGTCCACGTCGTGGAGCCTGGCGAGGACGTCGATCAGGTCCGCCTCGATGGCGGGCGTCGCCGGGGGCTGACCCCCCTCGACGTACTCCATGACGTAGAAGGGCGCCCCGACCACGTCCGGGTCCTCGCAGAGGTGGTACGTGCGGGGTACGGGCACGCCCGTGTCCCGCAGCGCCGTCATGACGCGGTACTCCCGGCCCATGTCGTGCGCCGTGGCCAGCACGTGCCCGAGCGGCGGCCTGCGTACGACGAACCGGCGCGCGCCGTCGCGTACGAGATAGGTCAGGTTCGACTTGCCTCCGTGGATCACCTCGGCCGCCAGCGGGCCCTCGGCGAGGTCGTGCCTCGCGAGGCGGTCTCTCAGCCGGCCGAGGTCTAGACCCGGCGGGCTGGTCTCGGTATGTGCGGGCATCGCGCTCCCCAGTCGTCCCAGTACCTGGAGCGTACCGACCGGACGGTATGCGTGTCGACCAGGGGACGCCGTCTCGGCGAGTGGTCACCGTGAACGGGCGTCGAGTGGCCCTATCTTCCATGCCACCGTGACCGGGAGACTGGCCGTCATGACCGCGAAGTTGCCTGAACCCGTCATCCTCGAAGGCCGCACCGTACGGCTGGAGCCGCTCGGTCTCCACCACGTCCCCGACCTGTTCGCGGCCGGTGGGGACGACGACGAGGTGTGGCGCTGGATGCCGGTGCCCACCCCGCGGACCGAGGACTGGATGCGGGAGGTCGCCGTCACGATGATGGGCAACCCGATCCTGGTGCCGCTCGCCGTCGTCCTGCGCGAGACGGGACGGGCCGTCGGGTGGACCACCTTCCACGACGTGGCCGGGTTCGACCAGAGCGTCGAGATCGGCTGGACCTGGTATGGCAGGGCCGTGTGGAGGACCGCCGTGAACACCGAATCCAAGCTGCTCCTGCTGAGCCACGCCTTCGACAAGGTGGGCTACAACCGCGTGCTGCTCAAGACGGACTCGCTCAACACCCGCTCGCAGGACGCGATCCGGCGCATCGGGGGCGTCTACGAGGGCACGTTGCGCCGTCACCGCCAGCGCCCGGACGGCACGTGGCGCGACACCGTGTACTTCGGGATCCTCGACGACGAGTGGCCCCCGCGAAAGCGGCGGCTGGAGCGGATGCTCGACCGCTGACGCCGTACTCCGCCCCCAAGCGCCCGGCGCTTGGGGGCGATTTCGGTATATCATCCGAGTTGATTAGTGATGACCGGTCTACGGTCCCTACCGAGGAGGTGAGCCCCATTACCGCTGTACCAGGTCGGGTGCTCCCATCTCACGACCGCGCGGTCCATCAGGCATAGGTGAACCGAGGGAGCGCCCATCGGCATCCCGAAAGGCTCCCATGTCGGTTCCGCTTCTGTCCGAATCCTTCATCGTCACCACGCTTCGCGCCGCCGGCTGTGTCTTCGCCGAGGACGAGGCGCGGCTGCTCGTCTCCGCGGCGCCCACTCCGGCCGACCTCGCCGAAATGGTGGAGCGGCGGGCGAGCGGCCTCCCCCTCGAACACGTCCTCGGCTGGGCGGAGTTCTGCGGGCTGCGCATAGCGGTGGACCCCGGTGTCTTCGTCCCCCGCCGCCGCACCGAGTTCCTCATCCGTCAGGCCGCCGCCCTCGCCCCGCCGCGCGCCGTCGTCGTCGACCTGTGCTGCGGCTCGGGCGCGATGGGCGCCGCGCTCGTCACGGCCCTGGACGAGGTGGAGCTGCACGCCGTCGACATCGACCCCGCCGCGGTGCGGTGCGCCCGCCGCAACCTCGCCGCCGCCGGGGGCCGGGTGTACGAGGGCGACCTCTACGAGCCGCTTCCCGTCGCGCTGCGGGGCCGCGCCGACCTGCTGCTCGCCAGCGCGCCGTACGTGCCGACGGAGGCGATAGGACTGCTGCCGCCGGAGGCCCGCATCCACGAGCCCCGGGTGGCGCTGGACGGTGGCGCCGACGGGCTCGACGTCGTGCGGAGGCTGATCGCCGCCGCGCCCCTCTGGCTGGCGCCGGGCGGCCACCTTCTGGTCGAGACGAGCGAACGCCAGGCGCCCGAGACCGTCGAGGCCATCGCCCGGAGCGGCCTGGTCCCGCGCGTGGCCGGTTCCGACGAGCTGGACGCGACGGTCGTCATTGGGACCTCGCCCGCGAGGACGTCGCCCTAGGCCACAGGGACGTCATAGGCACCGAGCGCCGCGAAGGCGTGTCACCTGGCGGCCACCCGGGTCGTGACCGGCACGGGGAGATCAGGGTGCGGGGGCGAGACCTGGTGGGCGGTCTCCGGGGCGAGGCGGCCCAGCGTGATCGTCCCCGCTATCAGAACCGCGGCCGAGACGATCGCCGGGATCACGTTGCCGGCTCCGGCCGGCAACGGCTCGCCGAGCAGGATCGTTCCCGCGAGCACCGAGGTGATGGGGTCCACCACCTGGACTCCCGCGTACGCGATCCCGAAGTAGCCGACAGCGTAGGACTTCTGCAGGAGCACGATGGCACAGACCAGCAGCACGGGGATGGCGAGTGTGAACCAGTGGAGCAGCCGCGACAGGTCACCCCCGAGCCCTCCCCCGACGACCCGTACGAACGTCGACACCGACGCGGTCACCGACCCCGCGCCGACGGACAGCAGCAGCGCCTTCCCCGAGCCGCGGGCGCGCCGCGCGGCGAGCTGGCAGACCAGGACCACCACGCCCACGCAGACCAGGAACCCCAGCGCCGCCGGGGTCGACAGCTCGGGCCGCTTGTTGCTCTGCGGTATCAGCAGCATCAGCCCCAGCAGCCCTGCCGCCACCGCCATCGAGCCGAGCACCTCGGCCTTGTGGGGCCGCCTGCCGTGCATGAGCGCCGCCAGCGGGACGGCGAAGACCAGCGTGGCCACGCTGACCGGCTGGATCAGCACCAGCGGCGCGAAGCTCAGCGCCACCGCGTGCAGCGAGGCTCCGATGAACCCGATGAGGCCGCCGATCCACCATCGTGGCCGTTTGACCAGATTGAGCGTCGCGCCCCCGCGGATCGCCTCGTACTGCTGGAGGGCCGCGCCACCGGCGTACCCGAACGCACCGACGAGGGCGATCGACACGCCCATCCAGATCATGGCCGGCCGCCCGGCGTACGCGGGAGGGCAGCGGAGAGCAGAGGTGAGGTCATCAGTGGGAGCACTCCGTCAGCTTAGGGACAAACCTGAATGGCCAGTTCGTCAATCCCACCATTTCGTATAGTCCTGGGGCTGACGCTCTGATGGCACCATACGCGGACAAACAGCGCATTGGGAGCGGCTTCGGGGTACTGGCCAGGGCGTCCACGGTAGAGCCCTTCGCGGCGGGGGGCATGACTTCTTCCACTTCCCAGGGAATGACAAGACAATCGGAGGCGTTTCCAGAGACACCCCCAGGGGGTATACGTCGAAGGAGCAGCCATGGAACACGACCGCACCGGCCCGGCCGTACACCGCGGAGACCACCACGACCCGCACGGCGGGCACGGCGGGCACGGCGGGCACGGTGACCATGCCGCGCGGTTCAGGGACCGGCTGTGGATCAGCGTGGTCGTCTCCGTGCCGGTCATCCTCTACAGCCACATGGTGCAGATGTGGCTGGGGTTCACGCCGCCGGCCTTCCCCGGTTCCGGCTGGGTGGCGCCCGTGCTCGGCACGATCGTCTTCTTCTACGGCGGCCGGCCCTTCCTGAAGGGCGCGGTCGAGGAGATCAGGAGCCGGGCGCCGGGGATGATGCTGCTGATCTCCCTCGCGATCACCGTCGCCTTCGGGGCGAGCGCCGCCACCGCGCTGGGGTTCTTCCACCTCGACTTCTGGTGGGAGCTGGCCCTGCTGATCGACATCATGCTGCTCGGCCACTGGCTGGAGATGCGCGCGCTCGGCCAGGCGTCCAGCGCCCTTTCCGCGCTCGCCGCCCTGCTCCCCGACGAGGCGGAACGGGTGACGGACGTCGGCACGGAGACGGTGCCCACCGGCGCGCTGCGGCCCGGTGACGTCGTGCTCGCCCGTCCCGGCTCGCGCGTGCCGGCCGACGGCGTGATCGTCGACGGCGAGGCGGAGTTCGACGAGTCGATGCTGACCGGCGAGTCCCGTCCGGTTCCGAAGAAGGCCGGCGACCGCGTCGTGGCGGGTACGGTCGCGCTCGACTCGGCGGTGCGCGTGAAGGTCGACGCCGTGGGCGAGGAGACCGCGCTCGCGGGCATCCGCCGCCTCGTCGAGCAGGCGCAGTCGTCCCGCTCGAAGGCCCAGGCGCTGGCCGACCGTGCCGCGGCCCTGCTGTTCTACGTCGCGACGGCCGCGGGCGCGGTCACCTTCGCCGTCTGGGTCGCCCTCGGCGACCCGCGCGAGGCGGTGGAACGCACGGTCACGGTGCTGGTGATCGCCTGCCCCCACGCCCTCGGCCTCGCCATCCCGCTCGTGATCGCGATCTCCACGGCGATCAGCGCGAGGAACGGCATCCTGATCAAGGACCGCGTCGCCCTCGAACGGATGCGGACCGTGCGGGCCGTCCTGTTCGACAAGACCGGCACGCTCACCAAGGGCGAGCCGGAGGTCACCGGTGTCCTCGCCGCCGACGGCGACGAGGACGCGATCCTCCGGACGGCCGGCGCGGTCGAGGGCGACAGCGAGCACCCGCTCGCCCGCGCGGTCGTGGCCGCCGCACGCACGCGAGGAGGACTTCCCAAGGCCGCCGGCTTCCGTTCCATGACGGGCCGCGGCGTCCAGGCGACCGTGGAAGGGCACACCGTGGCCGTGGGCGGGCCCGCGCTGCTCCGCGAGCTGGGGCTGTCCGAGCTGGACACCGACGAGTGGAAGAAGCGCGGCGCCTCCGTGCTCCACGTGGTCGCGGACGGCCGCGTGGCCGGCGCGATCGCACTTGAGGACGCCATCCGGCCCGAGTCCCGCGAAGCCGTACGGGAGCTGCACCGGCTCGGCCGGCGCGTGGTCATGATCACTGGTGACGCGGAGCAGGTCGCGCGGGCGGTGGCGGACGAGCTCGGCGTGGACGAGTACTTCGCCGAGGTCCTGCCCGAGGACAAGGACGCAAAGGTGGCCGAGCTCCAGGAGCGCGGCCTGAGCGTCGCCATGGTCGGCGACGGGGTGAACGACGCTCCCGCCCTGGCGAGGGCCGACGTCGGCATCGCGATCGGCGCCGGCACGGACGTGGCCATCGAGTCGGCGGGCGTCGTCCTGGTCAGCGACGACCCGGGCTCGGTGGTGAGCGTCATCCGGCTGTCCCAGGCGACGTATCGCAAGATGCTGCAGAACCTCGCCTGGGCCACCGGCTACAACCTCGTGGCGATCCCTCTGGCCGCCGGGGTGCTCGCCCCGGTGGGGATCACGCTCTCCCCCGCGGTGGGCGCGATCCTCATGAGCCTGTCCACGATCGTGGTGGCGCTCAACGCCCAGCTCCTGCGCCGCGCCGACCTGCGCGCCGAGGGCGGGCCGTCCTAGCTCAGGACTTTTCTGGGCACACGCAGAAGAGGTGACCCTCGGGGTCGGCGAGGACGGTCCAGGTGTCCCCGGGCTGGAAGTCGGGCTTGGTGGCGCCGAGCTCGATGTACTCCCGCACGGCCTCGTCCACGTCCGGCACCCGGAAGTCGAGGTGGAACTGCTTGTCGGGCCCCGGCCACACGGCCGGCTTGCGCTCGGGGACCCGGCCGAAGTAGATGCTGGTCGTCCCGTCGCCGATGCCGGCGTACTCCTCCTCGGCGTACTGGACCTCGAACCCGGTGATCCGCGAATAGAACTCGGCGAGCTTCTTGGGCTCGGCACAGTCAATGGTCACCGCTATGAGCTTTGCCTTCGTCGTCATGCCCCCATCCTCGCCACCGTACCTGTCACCCCCTGTCAGGTATGGCACGGCGCTTTCCGCGGGCGCCGACCGCACCCCCTACTCGCGGCGCGCGCCCTCGGGCCAGATGACGTGGACCCTGATGCCGCGCCGGCGCGCCTCCGCCACGACGTCGGCCGTGCCTCCGTAGCCGCGGGCGGGCTCTCCGTCCCAGACGGCGTACAGCTCCTCGGCCAGGTCGAGCATGAGCAGGCTGCCCTGCATGTGGGACTCGCAGGTCGACTCGGCGTACCGGAGCCGGTGGACCTTCTCGGCGAGGCCCATGAGCAGGTCGTACTCGGCCTGGGTGTCGGCGGGAAGCTCCTCGCGGTAGCTCTCGGAGCAGACCACCGCCTCCAGCGTGCCGCCCAGGTCGACCACCGCTCGCGCGAAGATCTGGTCGGCCCCGTCCGCCAGGCAGGAGACCCCCCTCACCTCGGGGGCGTGCGCGGCCAGCGTCCGCCTGATGGCGGCCTCGACCAGCGCGGCCGTACGCGAAGGCAACCCGCGATGACCGGAGATGGCGAGACGGAGTGGCCTGGCCTCCCCGCGCACGGACGGGTGCGGCGCCTCACGGGAAGCCGGACGCCCACCCGGAAGAGGTTCGTCAGCTGCGTGAACCTCGCCACAACATGGTTTCACGCGAGATGGCCTCCTCAGACTCGTCGACGAAATGGGCCCACTCGGGCTCCGTGCGAGGCCATTCCGCACGCGACACGATATCTCCCAGCTCCAGCGCCGCTATGGAGTACGAGGTCGCGAGTTGCTGGTGCTGCCGCGTCTGCAGCCAGGCGATGCCCGCCGCGCCGAGCGCGCCGACGATGCCGGGGAGGTCGAGGTTGACCACCTGTGTGGCGTTCAGCACGGCCGCTATCAGGCCCACGGCCTCCATCGCCGCGAACGCGACCGACCACTGGGCGGCCCGGCGCTCGTGGTACCGAGCCTTGACGATGTACCAGACGCGCTGCTCGTTGATCCGGCCGTTCATGTAGCGCTGCTTGCGCTCGTCGAGCGAGAGCGCCCGGATGCTCCGCATCATGGCGGTGACCTGGCACTCCTCTTCGAGCGTGGGGATCGGGGCGAAGGAGTGGATGCCCCCGGTGATCTCGGAGAACCTCCGCAGCAGCAGGAGGTCCACGCTCTGGTCGTCCCTCGCGTCGCAGCCGAACGGCTCGCCGCCGACCAGGTAACGCCACGCCAGGGTCTTCGCCGACTCGGCCGCCGCCCTGGCCTCGTACCACTGGCGATCCGGACGGACGGTGAGCAGGTACACCTCGGTGACCAGCGCCGAGGCCAGCGCTCCCGCGGCGACGATCGCCGCCGCGTCCACGCGCCCGGCGTCCAGGCTGAACGAGCCGAAGACCGCGGCGATCACCAACGAGGAGAGCCGTACACAGGTAGCGGTGAGCAACCTCCGCTGCCCGATGATGGCCCCTGATCGGCAGCACGATAGAGCGCCGGAAATCCAGCCTCCGGAATGCCCTCCATGGGTCAACTGGAACCGCTGATCGAAACCCTGTCAAGAGTCCTCATGGCATTACTTCAAGGTCAGCATATAAAGCAGAGGTTCGCCCCAGACCTAGGGTCGCCATGGCGACCGTGATCACGCTCGGCGCGAGCCCGGCGCTGGTCTCCCTCGGGGCACGGCTCGCGCTGGCCGAGAGGCTCGGCCGCTCCGGGGCCCTCAGCATGGCGCTGGCCCTCGCCGGGCTGCTCCTGCTCCTGGGCGGCCCGTCGGCCGCCTCCGCGACCGGCGTCGGCCTCGCCCTGCTGTCCGCGATCGCGTACGCCGGGGTCACGCTGCACTCCCGCGCGTCGGCCCGCCCCCGTCCCCCCGCGCGGTTCAAGTCACGCGGGGACCCGCGGCCGGGCGAGTCCGGCTAGCCGACGGCGGCACCGGCGGGAGGGCGTGCTAGACCTTGGTGGCGGCCAGGGCGACCGTGGCCGAATAGGGCACAAAGGTTTTTCCGTGGAAGTACTGGATAAGACCATTCCGCCCCATAAGAGAGGTGGTGTGGATGAACGACGAAGGACCACGGCCGAGTGGCCGTCAGGTCAACCTGGTGTTCGCCGGGCTGATGGTGGCCCTCCTGCTCGCGGCCCTCGACCAGACCATCGTCTCCACCGCCCTGCCGACGATCGTCGGCGACCTCAAGGGCCTGGAGCACATCGGCTGGATCGTCACGGCCTACATCCTCGCCTCCACCATCGGCCTGCCGATCTACGGCAAGCTGGGTGACCTGTTCGGCAGGAAGATCGTCTTCCAGGCCGCCATCGTGATCTTCCTGATCGGCTCGGTGCTCTGCGGGGCGGCGCGGAACATGCCCGAGCTGATCGGGTTCCGCGCCCTCCAGGGGCTCGGCGGCGGCGGGCTCATGATCGGCGTGCAGGCGATCGTGGCCGACCTGGTCTCCCCGCGCGAGCGGGGCAGGTACACCGGCATCATCGGCGCCGTCTGGGGGCTCTCGTCGGTCATCGGGCCGCTCATCGGCGGCTTCTTCACCGACCACGCGAGCTGGCGCTGGTGCTTCTACGTGAACCTGCCCCTCGGCCTGCTCGCTCTGGGCATCACCGTCGTCGCGCTGAAGCTGCCGAAGCCGTCCATCAGGCCGAAGCTCGACATTCTCGGCACGGCGATGCTCGCCGGCACGTCCACGTGCGTCGTACTGGTCACCAGTTGGGGCGGCACGGAGTACGCCTGGGGATCCCCCGTGATCATCGGGCTGGCGGCGGGGGCGGTCGTCCTCGCCGTCGGCTTCGTGCTGGCCGAGCGCGCGGCGGAGGAGCCGATCATCCCGCTGCACCTGTTCCGCGACAACCTGTTCCTCTTCCCGACGGCGATCTCGGTGTTCGTCGGCATCGGCATGTTCGCCGCGATCGCGTACCTGCCGACCTTCCTGCAGATGGTCAACGGGGCGAGCGCCACGGGGTCGGGGCTGCTCATGCTGCCGATGGTGGCCGGGATGACGATCACCTCGATCGGCTCGGGCAGGATCATCTCGGCGACCGGGCGCTACCGGATCTACCCGATCCTTGGCCTGGGCCTGCTGTCGGCCGGCCTCGTGCTGCTGTCCAGGATGAGCGCCGGCTCCTCGATGGTGCTGAACGGCTTCTATATGTTCGTGACCGGGTTCGGGCTCGGCATGGTCCTGCAGACGCTCGTGCTCATCGTGCAGAACTCCGTCGCCCACCGCGACGTGGGCGCGGCCACCTCGGCGGTGAACTACTTCCGGCAGACCGGCGCCTCCCTCGGCACCTCGCTGGTGGGCTCCATCTTCAGCCACCGCCTGTCGGAGGCACTCAGCGCGGGCGGGGCCAGGCTGCCGGTGCGGAACGTCAACGCGATCACCCCGCAGATGGTCCACCAGTTGCCCGCTCCCGTGCGCGAGACGATCGCCCGGGCGTACGCGCAGGCCCTTCCGCCGATCTTCCTGTACGTGGCGCCCATCGTCGTGATCGGGTTCGTCCTCGCGTTCTTCGTCAAGGAGATTCCGCTGTCGAACCGTCCGGCCTCGGCCAGGCATGATGTCCCCGCGCACAGCGCCTGAGACGATCAGGCTCGGGAACGCCGTTACAGTAGGAGGCGTTGGAGGGGACGTGGCCTCAATATCGCAATTGATCAGAAATCTCCTGGATCGTCCGGGAAGCGCCAACCTTGGCCCTTTTCAACGTGTGGCCACGCAGGCGGGCGCCCGTGAAGACCGCATCCGGGCGCTGACCGAGCTTCCGCGACCCCGCATGGACGATCTCGCCGAGTTCTGCGCGATCGCGCGCGAGGCCGCGCGCCGCACGCTCGACATGCGCCCGTTCGACGTGCAGCTCGTCGGCGCTCTCGCCCTGCTGTCCGGGCACGTGGCCGAGATGGCCACCGGAGAGGGCAAGACCCTCTCCGGGGCGATCGCCGCCGCCGGGCACGCCCTGCGGGGCAAGCGCGTGCACGTGATCTCGGTCAACGACTACCTCGCCCGGCGCGACGCCGAGTGGATGGGCCCGCTCTACGAGGCCCTCGGCGTGTCCGTCGGTTGGATCGGCCAGTCCTCCACGCCCGGCGAGCGGCGGGAGGCGTACGCCAAGGACGTGACCTACGCCTCGGTCAGCGAGATCGGCTTCGACGTGCTGCGCGACCGCATCGCGACGGCCCCCGAGGACGTCATCGTGCCCGAGCCTTCCGTCGCGCTGATCGACGAGGCCGACTCGGTGCTGGTGGACGAGGCCCGCGTCCCGCTCGTGCTCGCCGGCGCCGCCGACCCCGGAACCGACGCGCCGGAGACGGCCGAGCTCGTACGGCGGCTCTCGCGCGGGTACCACTACGAGCTCGACGACCAGGGGCGCAACGTCTTCCTCACCGCCAAGGGCACAGACGCGGTCGAGAAGGCCCTGGGCGGCATCAACCTGTACGAGACCCCTGACATGCTGACGCGGATCAACCTCGCCCTGCACGCCCACGCGCTGCTGACCCGCGATGTCGACTACCTCGTCCGCGACGGGCGCATCCACCTGGTCAGCCAGTCGCGTGGCCGGGTGGCGACCCTGCAGCGCTGGCCTGACGGCCTCCAGGCGGCGGTCGAGGCCAAGGAGGCGCTCCCGGCGAGCGAGACCGGCGAGATCCTGGACTCGATCACCATCCAGGGCCTCATCCGCCGGTACCCCGAAATATGTGGCATGACCGGCACCGCGGTGGCGGTCGAGGAGCAGCTCAGGGAGTTCTACGGCCTGAAGGTCGCGGTCGTCCCCCCGAACACGCCGTGCGTCCGCGTCGACGAGCCCGACCGCGTGTTCGGCGCGGCCGTCGACAAGGAGCGGGCGCTGGTCGAGGAGATCGCGAGCGTCCACGCGACGGGCCGCCCGATCCTGATCGGCACGCTCGACGTGTCCGAGTCCGAGCGCCTGGCGGACGACCTGCGCGCCAAGGGCCTCGACTGCGTCGTGCTCAACGCCAAGAACGACGCCGAGGAGGCCGCGATCATCGCCAGGGCCGGCTCCCGGTCGGCGATCACCGTGTCCACCCAGATGGCCGGGCGGGGCACCGACATCCGGCTCGGCGAGGGGGTCGCCGAGCTGGGCGGCCTGTACGTCATGGGCTCGGGCAAGCACGCGAGCAGCCGCCTGGACGACCAGCTCAGGGGCCGCGCCGGACGCCAGGGCGACCCCGGCGGCTCGGTGTTCCTGGTGAGCCTCGAAGACGACCTGATCACGCAGTACGCCCCCGGCGAGGCGATTCCGCGCGCCGACGACGACGGCGTCGTGCGTCACAAGCGCGCCGGGTACGTCGTCGGCCACGCCCAGCGGGTCGCCGAGGGCACCCACCTGGAGATCCACCGCAACACCTGGCGCTACACCCGGCTGCTGGAGCGGCAGCGCGACCTGGTGCTGGAACAGCGCGAAAAGGTCCTCCGGGGCGACGCCGCCGCCGACGCCCTCGCCGCCGCCTCCCCCGAGCGCTGGAGCGAGCTCGGCGAGCGCGTGGGTGAGCCCACGCTCCGCGAGGCGGCACGCGAGATCGTCCTGTTCCACCTCGACCGCTGCTGGACCGAGCACCTGGGCTTCATGTCCGACGTGCGCGAGGGCATCCACCTGCGGGCCCTCGGGCACCGGCTCAAGCCGCTCGACGAGTTCCACCGCGAGGGCGTCGCCGCGTACCGGCGACTGCTCGACGAGGTCGAGAGCCGGTCGGTCGAGACGTTCGAGACGGCCGTGATCACCGCCGACGGGCTCGACCCGCTCGACAGCGGCCTCAAGCGGCCCACCGCCACCTGGACCTACCTCGTGCAGGACAATCCCTTCGGCAACGCGCTCGACCGGGTCCTGAAGCGCCTCACCCCGAGGGAGAAGCGGCGACAGGGCCTCGAACATGCCTGAAATGCCCACCCGTGGGTAGGTTGATGGCCGGTCGAGCACCTGTGATTGGGTGCTGGTTAACAGGAGCGGCATCAACGAGCACCTCCGCGACCCACTTAGGTGACTGCGCATGAACCCTGACGACTTCCTCGAAGTAGATCGCGATCTGTCCGACGAGGAGCGGGCGATCCGCGACGCCGTGCGCGATTACTCGGCCGCCGAGCTCCTGCCCCATGTGGCCGACTGGTTCGACGCCGGCACCATCCCCGACCCGCGCGGGCTGGCCAAGGGCCTCGGCGAGCTGGGGCTCTTCGGCATGCACCTGTCCGGGTACGGCTGCGCGGACACCAACGCGGTGAGCTACGGCCTGGCCTGCCGTGAGCTTGAGGCCGTGGACAGCGGGTTGCGCAGCTTCGTCTCGGTCCAGGGCTCGCTCGCGATGACCGCGATCCACAGGTTCGGGTCGGAGGACCAGAAGGAGGAGTGGCTGCCCCGCATGGTGACGGGCGACGCGCTCGGCTGCTTCGGTCTCACCGAGCCCGACTCGGGAAGCGACCCCGGCTCGATGCGCACGCGCGCCCGCCGCGACGGCGACGACTGGGTGCTCGACGGCACCAAGATGTGGATCACCAACGGCTCCGTGGCCGACGTCGCGATCGTCTGGGCCGCGACCGACGAGGGCATCCGCGGGTTCCTCGTCCCCACCTCGACCCCGGGCTTCTCGGCCAACGTGATCCACAAGAAGCTGTCGCTGCGCGCCTCGATCACCTCCGAGCTGGTCCTCGACGGCGTACGGCTGCCGAACAACGCGGTCCTGCCGGGAGCCGAGGGACTCAAGGCGCCGCTGTCCTGCCTGTCGGAGGCCCGCTTCGGCATCGTCTGGGGAGTGGCGGGGGCGGCCAGGGCCTGCCTGCTGGCCTCGATCGACTACGCGAAGACCCGCATCCAGTTCGACCGGCCGATCGGCGCCTTCCAGCTCACCCAGAGCAAGCTCGCCGACATGCTCGTCGACGTCAACCACGCCACCATGACCGCTCTGCGAATCGGTCGGCTCAAGGACGCCGGGCTCGCCCACCATGCCCACGTCAGCTTCGGCAAGCTCGCCAACGTCCGCGCGGCACAGCGCGTCGCGGCCGCCGCGCGCAGCATCCACGGCGCCAACGGGATCACCCTCGAATACCCGGTCATGCGTCACATGGTGAATCTGGAGACGGTCGCCACGTACGAGGGCACCGAGGAGGTCCACGCCCTCACCCTCGGCCGCGCCGTCACCGGCCTCGACGCCTTCCGCTGATTCGTCACACCTCCACGAGGCGGCCCCCGAAAGCGCGCTCGGTCAGATTTCCTCTCCTGAATGTTCGTGAGGATGTAGAGATCCTGCCGGCCTGCTTCTACCTACAGGTGAGCGCCGAGGGGCGCCGGAACGAAGGAGCCAGAACATGAAGTACATGCTGCTGATGCAGTTCGGCCGGCAGGCCGGTTTCCCGTCGATCGACACCTGGGCCCCGGAGGAGGTCATGGCCCACATCGAGTTCATGCACTCCGCGAACGAGACGCTCACCACCACGGGGGAGCTCGTGGAGGCGCAGGGACTGGCGATGCCCGACCAGGCCAGGATCGTGCGAGCCGGTGACAGCGGTGTCCCCGTCGTCACGGACGGCCCCTACCCCGAGACGAAGGAGTTCCTGGTCGGCTACTGGATCGTCGACTGCGAGACCCAGGAGCGGGCCTTCGAGATCGCCGCGTTCGTCTCGGCCGCGCCCGGGCCAGGTGGTAAGCCGTTGAACATGCCGATCGAGGTGCGCCAGGTGATGGCGGGCCCGCCCGAGGAGCTGTGAGCGCTGGCTGATCCCGCCATCGACGACCTGCTGCGCTAACTCGCGCCGCAGGTCGTCGG
>NZ_JBEZFH010000170.1:0-16954 GCF_040649355.1 Sphaerisporangium sp. NPDC049002
AGCGCGGGGCCGGACGACCCGGCGTACCTGATCTACACGTCGGGGTCGACCGGGCGTCCCAAGGCCACCGGCGACTTGGGCTCGGGCCGGCCGCGGCCAAGCGCACCCCACCCCCGCATCTGGCCCCACGCGCGCTCGACCATCGTGCGCAGCTCCGGTTCCTCCGGGAGGCTGAGCGCGCATCGCCGAGGGATCGCGCGATCGCCTACACCGGGTTCTACGCCGGCCCGCGCATCTTCGAGCTCGCGGCGTTCGACCTGGAGGACCTTCACCTCAGTGCCCGCAAGGGAACGCTCATCATCCGGTACGGCAAGAACGCCAAGTACCGGGAGATGCCGATCCACTCCCAACTGCGCGGTGTGCTGGAGGAGTGGCTCCAGGAGCGCCCCGACTCCGACATCGAGGCCCTGTTCCCCAACCAACGCGGCCAGCGCCTCTCGACGCGCGGCCACTACGACGTCCTGGTCGGCCTGGCCGACACCGCCGGGATCGAGGACTTCACGCCGCACGTCCTACGGCACACCCTGGGGACGAAGATGCGACAGGAGGGCGTGGACATAGTCATCATCGCCGAGCTGCTTGGTCACAGCGTCGAAGTCGCCCGACGGTACGCGCTGCCCACCGAGGACGAGCGGCGCGCCGCGATCGAGAAGCTGACCACCGACCAGTGATCCGGGGAGACCGTATGGACCTGGACAAGCACGAGGCTCGCTTACCATGCTGCGAGTTCTGTCACTACTGCGACGCCCCCTTGGTGCGCCGCCACGAGCACGACCATTTCCCAATCCCGAAGGCAGCCGGCGGGACGGAGACCGTGCCGGCGTGCATGAACTGCCACGAGATGAAGGACCGAATGCCCTTCGATCAGTGGAATCCGACGTTCGCCGCCGACGGCCTAATGGGGCTGCTCGGCGGGCTGCCCACCGAGATGCTCACGCCGACCGAACTCGTCGCGCTCGTGGAAGACCCCAAGCGCGTCTGGCCCCCATCTCTCCCACGCTGCGCGGCTGGTCTATGCGAAGGCTCGGGCCGCCGTAGAACAGGGACGAGCCTTCGATGCCCGGCGTAGCGGCCCTTCGTAGGCGCTCCCCCGCGCCCCGTGCGGAGGCGTGGGGTATCAAGCCTGCGACGTGGCGCTCCTACGTGTCCCGGGGGCAGGCCCCGCAGCCGATTCGCCGCGTGGGAGCCACGCCGGTCTGGGATCCTGCCGAGGTGATGAGCTGGTCACGTCCTGGGCAGGGGGCCCGTAGCGACCTCGCCATCTGATGGGCAACTCGCCCCGTCCTCTCCAGGGCGGGGCGTTCGCGTTCCTGGGGTGCCAGCCGACCGTGCGCGCAACGCGCTCCCCGCCGGGCACGACGATGAGCGGCATGCGTGACATCGACCTTGAGCGCGACGTGGTGCGCCTGCCGTACGGCCTGATGACGGTGCGCGCGGGATGGCTGGACCGGGCGGAACCGCCAGAGGTCGAAAAAGCCCCGCCCATCCTCCGGAAAGGATGAGCGGGGTCCGCATCGGTTGGGCAAGACTGCACGCCCCGACCTAACTGATCAGTTGCTCCAGCCCGCCCTGCACGAGGGGCGCCATGCTCGACGCCGACTTGGCGATGAGCGCACCAATGCGCTTGAGCATGGACTTCTTTTCCTCCCCGGTTAGCGCCCCCGACCGCCCTTTGGCCTCAACCTCATCCATGGCCTCGGTCAGAGCGGACTCATCCTCTTTTTCAAGCTTGAGGACGGGGAGGGCCTCCCGCACGCCGTTGAGAGCCTCGACGAGCTTCTCGATGTCGACGCCCTGCTGCTGAGTCTGCGAGACGTTCCCATCCCGGGCCATGCCGATCTGCCCGCTGTTGGGGCCGTGCACGTTGATGGTCTGGCCGCCGCTCATGGTTGCCCTCTCGATGTACGCCGTGATGTTGCCCTCGTCGCGCTCGACGCAGTCGACGCCCTTTGTGGTGATCTGCGCGCGGGCTATTTCGCCACCCCAGAATTCGATGCCCTTAACGAACCCGTGCTCGCGAAGCCATCGCCCCGCCGCGGCGACGTCCTTGATGGTGAACTGCTCCCCCCAGAAGAACGAGAGGTGGCTGCCAAAGAAGGCCGCGATGGTGGCCATCGCGGGATCGTCGCGCGTGCTGTCGTCGTCATAGAGCCATAGCAGAAGGGCGATCCGGCACGCCCTTCTCCGGGCGGCTACATCCTGTTGAAGCTGACGGATCCGCGCCCCCTCTGTGCGCCCTGCGGCGGTCAACGCGAGGTTGTTGCTAAGTCCGCCGGCGAGTGAACGTCCTTCGCTGGTGATGAGCCTGTGCTTGACAAGGGAACTGAAGATTGTGCCGGCGTGCCTTTCGACCAAGGGGAGGTCGTCCAGGCGGCTGGCTTGCTGGAGCAATTCCGGGAGCGATGGCGCACCCGGATTGGACTCCGTGTAGCGAATGAGCAGGCTGAACACCATGTGCACGACCAGCTCGTCTTCACGTCGGGTCAGTCCGACGTCTTCAATAAAGCCCACGGTGTACGAGCTTATTGGCCTCCAGCGCCACGCTTGCACGGCACGAAGAGGGTCGGCATAACGAAACGGCCCCACCCTCCTTCGGGAGGGTGGGGCCGTTCACCACCGCAGGTGACCCAGAGGGCTACACGCGGCGTGGGGGGACGGAGAAGGTGCCCGACACGTCGCGCTGTGCACGAAGGAACCCGGGGGCCGGGTCCACCGCAGGGGTGAGGCCGAGTGGCATCAGCACCATGAGAGCGCCGTTCAACGCGACCAGGAGAGCGCCCTGGGTGACGCTGGGGATGTCGAACCCGAAGGCGACGATGCCGGTCAGGATCGCCTGGACAGCACCGATCAGGATCGACGGGACGAACGGGCGGGTAGCGACGGCGACCCAGACGGCCACGATGCCGGCCAGGATGGTCACGGTCGCGTCGGCGGTGACCTGGTTCAGACCCCACGCCTGAACGGCGGGGATGGTGATGAAGAAGGCGAGCACGGCTTGAATGGCGTGCAGCCACACCGCCGGTTCTCTTCCGAAGATCTTCACGGGCAACCTCCGTTGCATGACGCCCCCGTCGCGCGGGGGTTCGGGGGGGTGCTCTGCGCCCTTGAGGGCGCGGAGCTGGCGGCGCAGAGCGGGGAGCTGGGCGCCGGAGATGAGCGGATCCACTACACGCGGGGCGGCCAAGCCCAGTGACCGGCGCCGTCGCCCTCGGTGCGCGAGGTGGCCCAGTACGTGCAGTTGCCGTCGAGGAGCACCTGAAGGTTCGCGGTGGTCGTTGAGGGGTCGAAGACCCGGACGACGATCGCCGGATAGGTGTCGCCCGCCTGCACGTGGTTGCGGACGGTCGGCCCCTCGTACGACTGCGGAGTCCGGGAGTTGATGAGCGAGACGTCGCCCTCGTTGAGCGTGTAGTGGACGATGCGGCCGACGGTGGGCTGAGACATGGCTCTCCTCATCTGGGGGCGGAAAGGGGAAGACCTGCGACGACGCCGCAGGTCAGGAGGGGTCTGAAAAATCCGGTGATAATATCACCGCGTTTCTTAACACCAAGATCAGTGCGTCGAACCTCGTCAGGTCCCCTTGCCGTAGTCGGCGATGTACTGCGGATGCCGGGTCAGGACGTGGCAGTCGCAGAGGAACCCGCCGTCGTGGAGCGCGTAGGAGCAGCGAGGGTCATGCTCTGCTACGGGGGTAGCTTGGGCGATCTTCCAAGCGGTCGGGAAGTCCATCAGCGACGCAGCAGCTTGCCCCAGGTCTTCTCGCCCACGATCGAGTCAGGGTCGAGCTTCTCCCCGGCCTGGAAGGTCACGACGTCGGCCTTCAGCTCGTCGTCGTACTTCTTCGACAGCAGGTCCTTGGGCGGGTACCCGCGGGCACCCAGCAGCCACCGCAGGGTCTTCACGTCCCAGTTCTCATCGCCGGGGCGCAGGGTGGGCAGGTCGTTCACGACGTTCTCCGTCCAGGACTTTGAGGGCTCCTTTGAGGGGGTGTCACCCTTCATGCACTGCTTGACCAGGTCCAGGAACACATCCCACGGGAAGCCCGACCCCGGGTCGGTGTGGGATCCGCCGTACGCCCGGGTGGCGTCGACGTGGCCGATGATGCCGCGCTTGCCGGCCTTCACCTCGGCCAACGACAGGCGCTTCACCGGGATGCCGTACTTGACGCACCACGCGGCGACCACCTGCGCGGCCTGCCCGAGCATGGCCGTGGAGTAGTCGTCGAGCCACTCGGCGCGGGACTGGCGGGCGAACCCCGCCATCTCCAGCTGCAACCCGTCGGCGTTGGCCCCAGGGGCGGCCCACGCGGTGTCTGCGTCGGCGACGCACCGCACCGCCGAGTTGTTGTCGACGCACACATGGGCGGACGCTTCCCGGTCCATGGTGGCGAACATGCGGGCGCAGTCCTCGGCCGTGGTCGGCGTCTCCGCCCACTCCATATCGTGGACAATGACGAGCCGGACCGGGCGGAGACGCCCCCGGTGGTAGTGCCTGGCCTGGACGGTCTTCACGCACCGCCTCCCTTGATGAAGGTGATGAGGGTGAGGACCAGGGACGCGACGGCGACCAACGCCGCCAGCGCGGGCAGCGGCCACCGGTTTCTCTCGATGGCGCGTAGCCGCGTCTCGTGGTCGGCAACGTCGGCGACGACGCCGTCAAGCTGGGAGCTGACGTGATCGACCTTCACGCCGACCGTTTTCAGCTCGTCGTAAATCTCGCGCGCCCCGATGCTGACGGGGCCGAGTTGGTCGAGCTGCGTCATGGACGCTCCGTTTCAAGAGGTGGGTCGGTCAGTGTTGGGGTGCCTCCGTTTGAAGGCGGCGAGTTCGGGCCCGTACGGGGTGTGCACGGTCACTGCGGACGCCCAGTAGCTCCCGCCCGCCGGAGGTGTACGGGCGGCGGGGGTCAGGTGGTGAGCTACGGCGGGATCAGACCAGCGTGGTGAGCATCAGCACGGACCCGGACCGCACGATGGTGTTGCTCGCGTTGGCCGTGTTCTGGGCCCAGCGGAACCGGAACGTGCCCGCTGTCGCGCCAACCGCCAGCCGTCCGGCGGGGCGCACTATCAGGTCGCTGAAGTTCCACCCACCCGAGTCGGCAGTGGTGGCGATGTCCCTGGATTTGAGGTCGATACTGCCGAGCGAACCTGAGACCGTTGTGTCCATTCCCCCCGACGCCCAGGTGAACGTCGCACCCGAAGGGCCGGACCAACCCATCTGGAAGTCCGCCGTGCTGTTCGAGTTGTAGACGATCAGAGCTTCCACCAGGTAGTTGGTGTTCGCGTCGACCGACAGGAACAGGTGGTCGTCGTCCTGGACAGCGGTGCTGTTGTTCACCGTCTCGTCGGCGCTCTTGGTCTTCTGCCGCCTCTGCGAGCCTTCAGGCACCCATGCGGATCCGGTGTAGACGAGGAACTTGCTGGTGTCGGTCTCGTAGATGTGCCAGCCTTGCGCCGGGGACGCCGGGCGGGTGCCCGACGTGCACCGGATGATGACCTGCGACATCAGGTAGCTGTTGAGGTCGGCGGCCGTCAAGATCTCCCCGACCGTCCAGGACTTGAACGGCACCTCTCACCATCCCAATCGGTTGCTGTCGAGTGCCCCGTACGTCGAGTCGTCGAGAATGAATGAAATGGTCACCGCAGCCGGGGACGGGTCCAAGGTGAACGTCCACGACTGGTCGGTGATCGTGTCCTGCACGCCCTCCACCCACAGGTCGAGCGTCCCCGTCGGAGCGTTCGACGGCAGCGATGTGACCTGGATGCGCTGCCCGATCTCGCTGGCCAGCAGCTCGTCGAACAGATCCGGCTGCGAATGCGCCTCGATGCTGATCTGGGAGGCGCGAGGCTGCGGTTCGGCGTACTTGCCCAGCAGGTACCGCGCCCTGTCGTCGGCCTCGGCCGTGGTCTGCAGCAGGGTGTCCATGCGCTTGCTGTACGTGCCGTACGCGCCGATGCTGGCCGGGTTGGTCTGCGGCGTCCCCGCCGTCCCGTCGTCCAGAAGCACCGTGGCGTCGTTGATCAACAACGCGTCGTCCACCACGAACGACAAGTCCGGCCCGACCTGGTCAGCGGTCACCGTGAGTACGGCGGCCGAGGGCCTCTGACGCCTACCCCGGTCCTGGAAGACCGGCACCCCGGACCTGTCCATGAAGAACAGGCCCGCCTCGCTCGCGGCGGTCGAGCGCAGCAACTGCTGCACATTCTGCGTCGCCTCGTTGCCGCTCAACCCCAGGCGCGACAGCCCCGAATCCAGCGACCAGTTGGTCACCCCCGCCAGCGTGAGCAGCGTCTGCGCACGCCCCCCCGACGGCTGGTTGTCGGGCAGCGTGAGCGCGGCAGACCCCAGGATCTGGCGGCCGAACAACTTCTGCCGGTCCGTCGCCGTGATCGCCACCTGGCCCAGCACTCCGTTGGCCCACTGATGCGGCCACCGGTCGACGTACCCGACGTAGCGCATGTACTCGACCCCAGGAGACGCCCAGGCGGTGGCCGAGACGGCCTGCTCGAACTGCCACGCGCCGCTGTGGATCAGCAGCCCGGCCGGGACCACGGTCGTCGGGACCAGGATCAGACGCGCCCACACCGCCCCCGCAGGGGCCGTGCCGGTCACCGTGGCCTGCTGCCAGGTGCCCGACAGCGCGACCGCCGTGCCAGCCGGACCGGACAGGAACGTACCCGTGCCGTCGTACCAGCGGATCCGCACGTTGACGGACGCAGACCCGGAGCCGCTACTGCGGACCTGGCACGACAGGGCGTAGCCGGCGCCCTCGACGACAGGGATCCCCCACGAGGTCGCCGTGGCGATCCCCGCCGGTCCGACCAGGAGCCGGACCCCCGCCGCCGCCCCGCCGGTGTCCCACCGGATCGACGACGTCTGCCCCGGCGGGACGATCACGGCGTCGGCTGCGATCGTCCCGATCTCGGCGCCGAACAGCGAGACGTCGCTCGCCTGGGCCTGCCTCTCCAGCAGCATGTTCGGCGACACCGGCCACCGGGCCCGCACCCGGATCTGCCGGTTGATTCGCACGTTCGGATAGTGGATCGACAGGGCATTCCCCGCGGTGTACCGGCCGTCAGTGTTCGTCAACGTCAGGGCAAGCGTGCCGGGCTGCACCTCGTCCAGTTCGTGGGAGCGGCGACGGGCGATGGTCACCCCCGACCACCACTCCACGTCGGTGCTGACGTCCCGCCACAGCCATGACCCGTTCCCGGTGTCCGCGCGGAACGCGATCTCCACGAACACCTGAGGCATCGTCACGCGCCCACCACCGCCCCCTGCACGTTGAACCCGCGGGCCCGTGCGTCAGCCAGAGCCTGCATGACCACACGGGCGATCTCGTCCCTGGAGATGAGCGGCGAACCCGCGAAGTGCAGGTGAAGGTCGCCGCCCTGTACGACCACCGGAGCCGCACGCCCGCCTGCGCCCAAGGCGGACGCCATGGAAGTGCGCATCGACGCCAGCCCCCCGCTGGACGCGGAGACCGAGGACAGCATGTCCAGCAGCCCGGACTGACCGGCCAGCTGCATGGCTCTGGCCGGCCTGGTGAGCGGGATGACGACCTCTGGTCCGTCCTCGCCCACCACGGCGACGGTCTGCCGGGTGATGATCCCGCCGTCGGCCAGGCGGGGCAGGTGGACCTGGGGTAGCCCGGGGACGATCCCGGCGAAGGAGTTCATCAGCGACTCGAACCAGCCGATGACGGCGTTGATCCACGACTTGATCGCGTCACCCATCCGGCCGAGGCCGGCGTTCACCTGGTCCGGCATGTGAAACAGGATGCCGAGGGTGAGCTGTGCGGCGCCGAGCAGCAAGTTGAAGGCGTCGCGCAGCGTGTTGAGGGCGAGCACCCCGTTGGCGGCCAGGAACTTGACGGCCGCGAAGGCCTCGGGCGACTCCAGGAGTTTCTTGATCAGCGGACTGGCCTCGCGCATCAGATCGGCGAAAATCCGGACAAGATCAACGAAGGGGGGTATGAGCTTGGGCAGCTCGGGGATCAGTGGCTTGACGACCTCCAGGAGCAGCCGAAGCAGGGATGGCACTAGGGGTGTGACCTGGCGAAACACGTCCAGGAAGGCCATGGCCAAGTCGACCACCATGGGAGCCAGGACAGGCACCTGCTTGATCAGAGCGACCAGGATTTCACCGCCGAACCGGATCAGATCCGGCAGGATCTTGACGACCTCCACGAACAGCGCGGCGAAAGCACGGGCCAGCGCCCCGAAATGGGGTGTGACCTGCGGAAGCACCGCCAGCAGCTCGCGGAGCACCTGCGAGCCGACCTCGCGCAACGCATCGGTGACCGGGGCCAGGAAGGTCGAGGTGTCGCGCAGGGAGGCGGCCAGCTGGTCGCCGAGCTGCTGGGCGAAGGGCAGCAGCGCGGCCGAGGCATCGCGGAAGAACTGGGCGAGCTGTGGCAGGAGCGGCAGCAGGATGCCGGCCAAGGCCGTTGTCACCGGCTGCAGGAATGCCGCGATCATGGTCAAGCTGTTGCCGAACCGCTCGACCAGGATGGCGGCCAGCTCGACCAGGGGTGCGATCAGTGGTGACACGGCGATCAGCAGGTTGGAGATACCGGTGCCGAGCGCGAGCAACCCCTGGTTGACCTGCGGGTTGGCGAACGCGGCGCCCAGCGCGGACGCGACGGTGAGCAGCCCGGGGCCGAGGGCGGCCAAGGCGGGTGCGAGGGCGCCGATCGCGCTGGTCAAGATCGGGCCGACGGCCAACGCCAGTTGCCCGATGATCGGGGCCAGGGAGCCGATCCCGCTGGCCAGGGCCTGGACGACCGGGATCAGGGAGTCGCCGATCTGGTTCAGGGCGCTGAAGACGCGGACCAGCACCTCCTGGCCCTTGGCCGAGTTGGCCCACTTGGCCATGCCGTCGACCAGCCTGCCGATGACGCCCAGGGCGTCGGAGCCGCTTTCCCGCATGGCGCCGAAAACGGCCTTGAGGATGGCGCCGACGTCCTTGGCGATGCCGCCGAGCTGGCGGAACACCAGCAGCGCGTTCTCCATCCACTGAAGCGCCTGGCCGGAGGCCGCCGCCCGGGACAGGAACTCGCCGAACCGGGTGATCAGGTCCGCCAGCCCGGGAGACAGGCGGGAGACGAACCCGGCGCCGACCGCCGCGACATCGCGGAACCCAGCCAGAAGCGGTGCCAGCGACGGCGTCAGCGACGCGACCGACCCGGACAGGTTGGCGAACACCTGCTCGACGAAGCGGACGCTGTCGGCGGACCGGGCGAACTCGGCGACCAGCCTGCCCGCGTCGCCGAACTGGCCGGCGAGCAGGGACATGCCGTCGCGTAACGGCCCGCCGAGGGTGTCCACCAGCGCCGTCAGCTGGCCCTGTAGCGGAGCGAACAGGGCGTCTTGGACCGAGTTCTTGAGGTCGGTGAGCCGCCCCTTGAGCCCGGCGAGCTCGCGGGCCACGCCCTGCGCGGCCGGGGCGAGCCCCTGCAGGGACTCCTCGAACTTCTTCGGGTCATCACCCAAGGCGGCCGAGAATGCGTCGCCGACGCCGATCAACGCGACCTTGAAGGTGACCAGCGCGCCGGCGCCCAGGGCGAGTGCCCCCGGCAGGGCGGCGACGATCCCCCCAGCCGGGGCAAGGGCCGCGACCAGGCCCCCCGCGCTGGACGCCGCCGACGCCCCCGCTGCGGCGAAGGTGGCCAGCTTGGCGGCCGAGGCCACCACGGTCACGCCCAGGGAAGCCGCCGTCGAGCCGACGTTGCCCAGGTGCGAGCCGAGCATGCCCAGCCCGGAGCCGAGCACCGACGCCTGGCCGCCGAGCTTGCTGAAGTGGCCGCCGAGCTCGGAGGTGCTGGACCCGACCCGGTCGGTGCGCCGGCCGAGACGCTCGGCGGAGTCACCGACGCTGTCGAACGTGCGCTTCGCGCCGACGTCGCGGGCGAAAATGTCGAAACCCATGCGGGAAGCCACAGCCGGACCTCCCTCGGGGATCAGCAGGTCAGGCAGGTGGTTTCGTCTGGCCGTCAACGAACGCGCACATCAGCTCGAACTCCACGTAGGTGAGCTGGTCGACATCGCGCGGGGTCAGGTGACAGAAGTGCGCGAGCAGCGGCAGGTACCTCAGGCGTTTGGCGGTGAGGTCGTCGCCGCCTCGCCGCCGGTAGGGCCCACCGGCTCCGGCTCGTCCTCTTCGACGGAGAAGCTTCCGAGGTCGACCGGGTAGGTGCCGTCGCAGATGTCGTCGAAGGTGACGTCTTTGCCCATGCGGTATTTCAGGATCAGCCAGCACAGGGCGGCGATGGCCAGCATGTCCTGCTGGGCGAGCGCCTCGCCGAGCTGCGGGGGGCGCATCCCGGTGGCCTTCTGCAGCGCGAGCGCCTCGTGCAGGGGCAGGCTGCCGAGCTCCAGGTCGACACTCTCACCGGCAACAGTGATCTTCGCCACGTGGTCCTCATTTCTCGATCTCTTTGGCCAGCTCGTCCATGGCCCTGAGGATGGATGTTCGAACGGTGCCGAGGTGCTTGCGGATCGTCGTCTCGAACCAGGGGCGGCCCTTCTGCGCCACCCACGGATCGCGGCCGAACGTCGGGTGCCGCCACCCCTTCGGGTCGTCCAGGTGACGGGGCAGCGTGCGCTGGTCGGGCGGGAGCTTGGACTCGTCCACCACGATCCGCACCGCGGCGGTCTTGCTGCCGGTCTTGATGTCCAGCTTGATCGCGGCGGCGATCGTGGTACGCAGACCGGACTGGCGCCTGGCCTTGGCCCGGCGCTTGTTTTCGTCCTTGGCCTTCGACCGCTCGAAGTGGTGGAACTGACGGGCGCTGCCGCCGCCGCCGCGTGACCCCGTCACCGGGATGGCCTTCACTGCCGCCTTCGTGGCCACCACGGCGGGCTTGGCTCCGTCCCTGACGGCCTTACGCAGCTTGCTCGTGAGCTTCCGGTCAGCGCCCTTGAGCCGCTTGTTCAGCTCGTACAGCTGGTCGGCCCCGGCGATGCGGACATCGACCACGCCTAGAGGGTCGAATCCGCGCTGATGGTCATGACCTGGATCGGGGCGTTGGTCTCGTCGTCGTAGGCTTCCCACTCCACGTCCATGGCCACGATGTCCGGGCCGTCGACCGTCGGGGTAGCCGACTTGATCTTGATGGCCGGGCAGATGATGCTGAGCGTGTCGTTCGACCCCGACGCCCCGATCGCAGCGCCGGTCATCACGAACTCCATCGCCATCGTGGTGCTCGCCTTGAACGGGTCATACAGCTCCGCCTTGGAGAATTCGGCGCCGAACTTCCCGGTGATCGTCGGGATGTCGTTCTCCAGCTGTTCCGACTTCACCCCGGCGTTGCCGATGCCGAACCTTTCGGTGGCCAGCGGCGAGCTCATCTTCACCGAGAAGTCCTTGACGACGGTGGCGACCTGGGTGCCGCCCGTCACGCTCATCAGACCGGTGGACGTGGCGGCGGTACCGCCCAGCTTGAGGGTGGCCTGCGAGAAGTTGAACAGGTTCGCGCTGGTGTAGGAGGGCGTGGCCAGGGCGGTGATCAGCGACTCGTCCCAGCCGTCCACGCTGAGCTTGAGCTTGGCCACCTCGCCGTCCGACAGGGAGAACTCCCAGTCGCTCACCTTGCAGCCGCGGAACGTGAACGGCCGCACCGTGCCCGACGCCGGCTCAGGGCGGCCGACCTGGATGGTCAGGCCCAGGCCCTGCATGCCGACCGGGGTGTGGATCTGCCGGTACGCCGGGCTGGTGATCACCGTTGCCGTCGCCGTGCTGCCAAGAGCGTGCTTCCACAGCAACCCCATGCCACGCGTCGCGACCGCCAGCTCGATATCACCCGATACCGACTTGCGGGACTGCACGACCCTGGACGCCCGCTTGAACTTGCGGCCCACCCGCAGCCCTGCCGGCTCCAGGAAGGCCGGGTCGAACTGCAGGCCCTCCTTGTCGAACTCCACGAACTTCGTCGGCGTGACAGCGGTGCCCACGGTGCTCTCCGCGGCGAAACCGAGCTGGCTGTCTAGCCCCGTACCTGTGGGCATCAGTCGTTCTCCTTACCGGTCTTGTCGGCCTTGCCGGCCTCCTTGACGAGCTCCCACGTCTCCTTCGGCCACGCCCGCTCGTCGTCGCCCTTGCCGACGATGTAGGCGTCGTCGATCTCTTCGGTGAGCTCGCCGTCGACCTCGATGACCTCGCCGGCGTCAACGCGGCGACCGTCCGCACGGCCGATATGCAGCTCATCGCCGGACTTGTTCTTGAACCTCGCCACGCTGCTCTCCTAGATGCGGGTCTGAACTGCGATTTGAAACGGGATGCGGCACTCCAGGCCGGACCCGCGCTGCGACTGCACCAGCGAACCGGAGGCCATGGCCACCACGGTGGGCGGCGGCAGGCCCAGCGACGGGTCCGTACGAAGCGCGGTCTCCACCTCGCCGAGCATCTCGAACGCGCGGGTCCGCACCGGGACGACCTTCGTGCTGCCGGACCACACCGACACCGCGCACATCACCACGAATGACTCGTTCTTCGCTCGCGCGCCGAGCCCCGCCCACTCCTGGTCGAACGTGACCGCCTCGCCGTCGCCGTCGGGGTCGCCGTCGTAGCCGACGAACACCGCCTCATGCAGGGGGTCGCCGGTGATGATCGGCCCGTCCACCACGGCCACGCCGGCCACGCCGAGGCCGGGGGTTGCCTGGAAGAGGGCCACCAGCGCGTCGATCGCCGCAGGCACCCTGGACGTCCCACTCATGCGATCCCCGAGACCTGGTCGCCGAGGAGTTCCAGCACCCGGCGGGGGATGGCGAACCCGAACCGCGGGTCGTACACCTCATCCGACCCGCCCACACGCACCCCACCGGACTGGCCGCGCTGGGTGTCCCACAGATGTTGCAGCAGGATCTTCGCCGCCAGGTCGACGTGAGGCGGGATGTCCGTCCTACCGGCCACGTAGGTGAAGCGGATCGGCCCGGCCATGTAACAGGCGTCCAGGCGCTCCACGATGCCCGTCGGCCCGTCCACGTCCAGGTCTGCCACGTCCAGGCCCAGGCCACCAGTACGCACGGCAACAGCCGAGGTGAGCAACAGGACGGGGGTGTGGTTGAGCGCGATCTGGTACCCGCCCGAGTGCTTCTCGGTGTACGACCTGCGGCCGAGCGCGCCCACATGCCGCTCGCACACCTCGGTCACCGAGCGGGCGAATCCGGAGATTTCCTCGTCGGCGTCGTGGTCGTCGGCGTCGATGTTGAGCTGCTTCTTGGCCCCCGACAGCGAGATGACCCCGGCCTCGGACCACATCGCGGCGACATCGAACGACTCCTCGTCCACCCCGGTCGGCGTGGTGCTCACCCACCGGGCGATGTGCCTGCCCGCCGCCGTGGTCGCGAAGTCGTAGTAGTACGCCCCGACGCTGTCACGCACCACTGCGGGCGAGATGAACGGGCCCACGGTCGTGCCGTCCGGCAGCAGGATCGTCAAACTGACGGCCGCCGGGTCGACCAAGACATCGGCCGAGTTGCGGACCTCGGTGGTGAGCGTCACAACCGCGCCGATGCCATGTGTGCTCACTGGTCGCCTCCTCGAAGTCGGGCCGCCGCCGTAGCGGTGGAGGCGACGCGGACACCGGCCCGGTCGGAGCCGGCCAGCCGGGCCGAGTTCGGGGCCTGGCCCTGGATGAGTGCCGACACCTGGTCGGCGAGCCCGCCCTGGTCCGTCAGGGTGAGCGCGATGGTGACCTGGAGGACCAGCTCGTCGGACAGCCCTGCGGTGTCGGTGAAGGTCTGCGCCGGCGTGGCGCTGGCCATGGTCGCCGCGTCGGTCAGACCCGCGGTGTCGTCGAAGGTGAGCGACCTAGTGACAGCCAAGGTCAGGGTGTCGGCCAGTCCCGCGAGGTCGCTCACCGTCTGGCTGACGACCCGTGACGTGGAAAGGCCGTCTGTGAGCCCGGCGCTGTCGTCGAGTGTGAGCGAACGCGTCACAGTGAACGTCAGCGAGTCCGACAGCCCAACCGGGTCGTCGATCTGCGGCGTCAGCGATCCGGCCGTGAGCAACTGGTCGGTGACGCCGGTGGCGTCGGTGATGGTCCGGTTGAACGTGGCGGCAGCCGTGACGGCGTCCGCCAGGCCTGCCGAGTCGTCGACCTGGAGCGCCCGGGTGACCGCGATGGTGACCGTGTCCGCCAGGCCAGCGGAGTCGTCCACCTGCGCGCCGAGGAACCGCGCCGTCGACATGATGTCGGCCAGCCCGGCGGGGTCGGTCAGGTTGATCGCGAACACCGCGCCGACCGTGACCGTGTCCGTCAGCCCGGCCGTGTCGGTGACCGTGAGGCTGATCTGCCGGGACAGGGTGAGCGAGTCGGTCAGGCCTGCCGGGTCGTCAAGGTTGACGGTCGGCGTGCCGGAGGTCGACAGGGTGTCGGCGAGCCCGGCGTTGTCGTCGATGGTCCGGGTGATGGTCAGCGGCGCGGTGAGGGTGTCGGTGATCCCCGCGTTGTCGTCGACCTGGAGCGCACGGGTGAGTTGCAGCGTGGCCGCGTCGGCCAGGCCCGTGGTGTCGTTGACCTGGAGAACACGGGTGAGCTGGGTTACCAGCGCATCCGACAGCCCGGCGTCATCGTCCAACGCGGCCGGGGTCTGCTTGCCCAGGGTGACCGCGTCGGTGAGCCCGGCGTCGTCGTCGAACTGGACCGGCCGTGTGACCGCGAGGGTCGCAGCGTCGGCCAGGCCCGCGGAGTCGGACAGGACGCTGGTGCGGCTGAACGCCAGACTGTCGGTCAGCCCCGCGTCGTCAGTGCTGGTCTGGGGGAACGCCGTCCCCGAGGTGCCGAGGACCTCGACGGCGACGATCGCGTACTTCTGCCCGGACGGCGCGCTCAACCCGAGCGTCTTGGCGCCGGCGGATCCGGCGTCCGACCAGTACGCGGCGTAGGTGGTGTACGCCGCGGCGTTGCGGAAGTACACCCGCTCCATGCCGTTGGCCAGCGTCGGCGTCACCGTGTTGACCGTGCGCCAGGTGCGGCTGGTGCCATCCGCGGCGTTCCAGTCGCCGACGAACGCCACGATCGCGCTGTTGGCGCCCGTGGTGGTCAGCCCCAGGGACGGGGCGCCCGTCGTGTTGGTCTTGGCCGACGCACCCACGCCGCCCGAGGCGGTGAACCTCAGTAGCGAGTACCCCCACCGGCCGGTCATGTTGGATGCGGTGACCGTGACCGTTATGGACGTGCTGGTGGTGGCCACGGCCGTCCATACGTACGCGGTGGCGTTGGAGGCGACCGTCACCGACTGCTGCAACGTCCAGGTCAGCGAACCGCCTGAGACCCCGGTGAGGGTGGTGTTGGCGTCCTCCGTGCCGGCCAGGATGACCAGGACGTCGCCCGCGGTGACGGTGACCGAGCTGGAGGTCTCGGAGTTCTTGGCCGTGTCCCAGGAGGTGACCGCGACCGAGGTGCTGAACGACGGGGCGGCCACAGGGTCAGTCCAGCCCGGTTACACCAGCGAGGTCGTTCCACATCGAGTTGACGGTGAACTGCAGGTCGCTGTCGCTTGACGCCTCGCTGATCGCGACGTTGGACGTGATTGCCCACGCGAACCGCTCAACCCACTTCGCTGACTCGCGTAGCACGTCCGCGGCGAGTGCCTGACGTTTGCCGTACACCGCGGCGGACATCTGGCCCTGCGCCTCCCCGCCCACGTCGATGGCAGCCGTGGCGATCGCCACCTTCACCTTGAGCTGGAAGTCGGCGTTCGAGGCGAGCGCCGCCTGCGTGAGATAGCTCATGTCCGGCCCCTTGGGATCAGGCGCCGAGGAACTTATGGTTCCAGGTGGCGACGAGGATGTCGGACGCGCCCTTGTTGATCGCGGAGAACACGACCCGGGAGATGCTGTTCGCCGCAGTGCTCGTGGCGTTGGTGGACGAGTCGTTGACGATGACCAGCTCGGTCAGCGCGGTGTCGGTAGCCACACCTGCGCTCCACGTGCACCGGTAGACGGCGTTCACACCGAGCCCGGACCCGAGGTTCGAAATCTGCGGGTACGACGCGTCGAACGCCAGATTGCTGCCGGTCTTGTAGGTGACCAGCGCCGCACCCGTGCTCGCCTTGGACGCCGCAGTGGTGCCCGTGCCCAGCTTCATACCGGTCACCTTGGTCGCGTCCGACGGCGCCGCCGGCGACACAGCCGAGATGGCGCGGGTCGCGTAGTACAGGTCGCCCGCGTCGGTGATCAGGTTCTTGGCGACGCGCTCGTCGATGAGTTCGCCGTCGCGGTCGTACAGGGACAACGTGACGATCCCGGACAGGCCCGCCTCGCTGGTTTCCGGTCGGACAGTCATCGCTGCTCCAGATCCTGGTGATGGTAGTGGACGGCGAAGAGGGTCACCGCGCAGTGCGAGTGACCCCCTTCGGGTTACGGGTTATTCCTCGGCCGGCCGCGGGTCGCCGTGCGCTGCCGCGGCGTCGAATCGGCGGTGTTCTCCAGCGTCGGCGGGCGAGGCTGTTCGGGGCACTGGGAGACGGCCGCCGTTTCGGCGCCGAACCGGCGAAGCTCCGCCGTCACCGCGGCGGCCCGGTCGGTCTTGCCGTACCGGACATAGCCCTCCCGCTCGCGACGCAGGGCCGCCACGTACGCCTCCTGCGGGGTCGCCTCCTCCAGGTGGTCGATCCCGCCGGTGCGGACGCTGCGGACCGGCACCTGCTCAGGCATCGGACTTCGGCCGACGGGAGGGCTTCGGGGCCGGTGCCGCGTCCTCGGCGCCCTTCTCCTCGACCTTCTCCTCGGTCTTGTCGTCGATCCACTCGGTCAGCTCGGCGCGCGACTCGGCGACGGTCTTGCCGTCGTAGCTCTCCGCGCGCTCCACCGCCTTGGCCCCTTCGACATCCGGGGTCGGGCCGGGGGTGCCCAGCGGGGCGCCGTGCACCGTGCTGCCTGGCGATCTGCCTCCAGGCGCTCCGCGGCGCGGAGCCGGCCCACACCGTCTCGATCAGCCGGTCCACGCT
>NZ_JBEZFH010000171.1:0-16764 GCF_040649355.1 Sphaerisporangium sp. NPDC049002
GGCAGATCATCTTCCGGGTTCCCTGGGAGGACGACCGGGGCGAGGTACACATCAACCGCGGCTTCCGCGTCGAGTTCAACAGCGCGCTCGGCCCCTACAAGGGCGGGCTGCGCTTCCACCCCTCGGTCTACCTCGGCATCGTGAAGTTCCTCGGCTTCGAGCAGATCTTCAAGAACAGCCTGACCGGCCTGCCGATCGGCGGGGGCAAGGGCGGCTCCGACTTCGACCCGAAGGGGCGCTCCCCTCGCGAGATCATGCGCTTCTGCCAGAGCTTCATGACCGAGCTCTACCGCCACATCGGGGAGCACACCGACGTTCCCGCCGGTGACATCGGCGTCGGGCAACGCGAGGTCGGCTACCTGTTCGGGCAGTACAAGCGCATCACCAACCGCTACGAGTCCGGAGTGATCACGGGCAAGGGCCTCGGTTACGGCGGCGCCCAAGTACGCACCGAGGCCACCGGGTACGGCTGCGCGTTCTTCGTCGACGAGATGCTGAAGGCACGCGGCACGTCGTTCGACGGCAAGCGCGTCGTGGTCTCCGGCTCCGGCAACGTCGCCATCTACGCCATCGAGAAGGTCCAGCAGCTCGGCGGCGTCGTCGTCGCCTGCTCCGACTCCTCGGGGCACATCCTCGACGACAAGGGCATCGACGTCGACCTGCTGAAGCGGCTCAAGGAGGTCGAGCGCGCCCGGTTGCACGTCTACGCCGAGCGGCGCGGCGGGAGCTCCTCCTTCGTGCCCGGCCGGAGCGTCTGGGAGGTGCCGTGCGAGGTGGCCATGCCGTCCGCCACCCAGAACGAGATCAGCGCCGCCGACGCCGAGACGCTCGTCCGCTCGGGCTGCGTCGCGGTCGGCGAGGGCGCCAACATGCCTGCCACCCCGGGCGCCATCCGGGTGTTCCAGCAGGCGGGCGTGTCCTTCGGACCGGGCAAGGCCGCCAACGCGGGCGGCGTCGCGACCAGCGCGCTGGAGATGCAGCAGAACGCCAGCCGTGACTCGTGGACCTTCGACTACTCCGAGCAACGCCTGCGGCAGATCATGCGGGACATCCACGCCCGCTGCCTGGAGAGCGCCGACGAGTACGACATGCCGGGAAACTACGTCGCCGGCGCGAACATCGACGGCTTCAAACGGGTCGCCGACGCGATGCTCTCCCTCGGCCTGATCTGAGCACCTGGTCTGAGCATCCCAGGAGGGAGGTCCTCCCTCCTGGGCGTCAGGGACCTGGTCCGTCGGGCAGTCGAGAACCGGATCGGCTGTGACGAGCCGCCTCCCCCGTCGGCCTGTCAGGCGACGACCGGCTCCCCGTCCTTCCACACGCGGGCGACCAGGGGGACGCCGGGGCGGTACGCCAGGTGGACGTGGGACGGGGCGTCCAGGAGCACGATGTCGGCGCGGGCCCCAGGGGCGAGGTGGCCCACGTCCGTACGGCGCAGTGCCCGGGCGCCGCCCATCGTGGCCGCCCACACCGCCTCCCCCGGCGTCATGTTCATGTCGCGCACGGCCAGGGCGACGCAGAACGGGATGTTCGTGGTGTAGCTCGACCCGGGGTTGCAGTCGGCGGCCAGGGCGACCGTCGCCCCGGCGTCGAGCAGGCGGCGCGCGTCGGGGTAGCGCGAGCGCGTGGAGAACTCCGCGCCGGGCAGCAGCGTCGCCACCGTGTCACCGGAGGCGAGCGCCTCCACGTCGGCGTCGCTCAGATGCGTCACGTGGTCGGCCGACGCCGCCCCCAGCTCCACCGCGATCTCCACGCCGGGACCGGGCCCGAGCTGGCCGGCGTGTACCCGCGGCACCAGGCCCCGTTTCATGCCCGCCGTGAGGATCGCCCTGGTCTGGTCGCCGTCGAAGGCCCCGCGGTCGCAGAAGACGTCGATCCACCTGGCGTGCGGCGCGCACGCGTCGAGCATCGCGCCGCTCACCAGCTCGACGTACGCGTCCGCGTCGCCGCCGTACTCCGGCGGGACCACGTGGGCGCCGAGGTAGGTGACCTCGGCGGTGTGCTCGGCGGCCAGGCGCAGGCTCCGCTCCTCGTCCTCGACCGTGAGGCCGTACCCCGACTTGCACTCGATCGTGGTCGTGCCCGACCTGAGCGCCTCGGACACAAGGCGCCGCAGGTTCGCCCGCAGCGCGTCGTCGGTCGCCGCTCGCGTCGCCGCCACCGTCGTACGGATGCCACCGGCCGTGTACGGGCGGCCGGTCATGCGGGCCTCGAACTCCCCCGTGCGGTCCCCGGCGAAGACCAGATGCGCGTGGCTGTCGACGAACCCGGGGATGACCGCCCGTCCCCCTGCGTCGAACCGCTCACTCGCGGCCCCCTCGGGCACCCGCGAACGCGGGCCCGCCCAGGCCACGCGGCCGTCCTCGACCACGAGCGCGGCGTCGCCCACGATGCCCAGCACGCCCTCCCCGATATCCGGGGCATTGGTGACGAGCGAGCCGATGTTGTCGATGAGAAGGGCACTCATGTCAGCTCCGAAACCACGGTGGCAAGGGCATTCAGGTCTGGATTCGCGGGGCCGGGGGCACTCATGTCAGCTCCGCGATCGCGGCGGTGAGGGCGGCGGGGACGTCGTCCACCAGCAGGTGCCGCCCGTCGGTGACGACGCGGCGGCCACCGGCGACCACCTCGCGGACGTCGGCCGCCGTGGCGGCGAACACCACGGACTCGACCAGGGCGCCCACGGGCGAACCGGCCATCCGTACCGAGTCGAGGGTGACGGTCACCAGGTCGGCGGGGACGCCCACCTCGATGCGGCCCGCCTCCGGCCAGCCGAGCGAGGCGTGGCCGCCCGAGGTGGCCGCCCGCAGCAGGTCGGAGGCGAGCCAGTGCCCCCGTTCACGCGTGGCGAGGCGCTCGTCCAGCTCCACGCCGCGCGCCTCCTCGAAGAGGTCGACGACCGCGTTGCTGTCGCTGCCCAGCGAGAGCGGCGATCCGGCGTCCGCCAGCGCCCGCGCCGGGCCGATGCCGTCCGCGAGGTCGCGCTCGGTGGTGGGGCACATGCACACGCCGGTGCGGGACTCCCCGAGAAGCGTGAGGTCATGCGGGGTGAGGTGGGTCGCGTGAACGGCGGTCGACAGCGGGCCGAGCGCGCCGTGCTCGGCCAGCAGCTCCGCCGGGGTGCGGCCGTAGGCCGACAGGCACGCCTCGTTCTCGGCGACCTGCTCGGACAGGTGGAAGTGCAGCGGCGCCCCCCGCTCGCGCGCCCAGCCGCTCACCGCGCCGATCGCCTCAGAGGGCACGGCGCGCACCGAGTGGACGGCCGCGCCGACGCGGGCGTGCTCGCCGCCCTTCAGCCCGGCGGCCCTGTCCGCCCAGGCTTCCACGTCGCGGTCGCCGAAGCGCAGCTGCGGCCCTTCGAGCGGCATCCCGAAGCCGCCCCGCAAGTAGCAGGTGTCGAGCAGCGTGACGCGGATCCCCGCCTCCGCGGCGGCGGCGATCAGCGCCTCCCCCATGGCGTTGGGCGAGGCGTAGGGCCGTCCCCCGGTGTCGTGGTGGAGGTAGTGGAATTCGCCGACACAGGTCACCCCGGCGAGCGCCATCTCGGCGTAGGCGGCCCGGGCGAGGGCGTGGTAGGTGTCCGGGGTGAGACGGGCCGCGACGTCGTACATCTGCCGGCGCCACGTCCAGAACGTGCCGCGCTCGCGCTGGGTGCGCCCGCGCAGCGCCCGGTGGAAGGCGTGCGAGTGGGCGTTGGCGAGCCCCGGCACGGTCACCCCGCGCAGGTGGACGGCCCCGGGCGGCGGCGTGGCCACCCCCTGGCGTACGGCCGTGACGCGCCCGCCGCCGACCTCGACGACCACCCCGGCCACGGTGCCTTCCCCGCCCAGCCAGGCGTGATCCGCGTAGAAGACGCTCACCACCCCACACCCCCTGCCAGATCCTCCAGCACGGCGGTCAGGGCCACGACCCCCGTCACGCAGTCTTCCGTGCCGGCGTGCTCGGCCGGGCTGTGGCTCACCCCGGTCGGATTGCGCACGAAGAGCATGGCGGTCGGGACGGAGGCCGACAGGATGCCCGCGTCGTGCCCCGCCCCGGTGGGCAGGGCGGGGACCCCGCCCAGCGTCGCGGCGATCCGGTCGCGCAGCCCGTGGCCGAATTCGACCACGGGAGTGGTGGACTCCGCCACGACCTCCACCCGCACACCGTGCTCGGCGCCCGCTTCGCGCGCGGCCTCGGCTATGCGGCCCACCATCGCCTCCACGGTGGCGGCGTCGGGCGCGCGGCCGTCCAGCCAGGCGTCGACCCGTGAGGGGATGGCGTTGGTGCCGTTCGGATCGACGCGCACCTTGCCGAACGTCGCCAGCGCACCGGCCTGCTCCGCCGCCCGCCGGGCGGCGAGCACCGCCGAGGCGAACGGCAGCATGGGGTCGTGCCGGTCGGCCAGCCGGGTGGTTCCCGCGTGGTTGGCCTCACCGTGGAAGGTGCACCGCCACCGGCCGTGCGGCCAGATCGCGCTCGCCACCCCGACCGGCGAGTCCAGGTCGGCGAGCCCGCGTCCCTGCTCGACATGGAGCTCCACGAAGGCTCCGATACGCGCGAGAGCCTGGTCGTCTCGTCCCAGCGTGCCGGGATCGGCGTGCGCCGCCCGCATTGCTTCCGCCAAGGTCACTCCGTCGCCGTCGCGCAGGGCTCGGGCGTCGTCCGGGTCGAGGATCCCGGTGAGCAGGCGGCTGCCGACGCAGGCCACCCCGAAGCGGGCGCCCTCCTCGTCGGCGAAGTTGACCACCGCGATCGGCCGCGCGGGGACGACGCCCCGCTCGCGCAACCCGTCGACGGCGAGGAACGCCGAGACCACGCCGAGCGGGCCGTCGAAGGCGCCGCCTCCGGGCACGCTGTCCAGGTGGCTCCCGGTCACCACGGCGCCGGGGGCGGGAGTTCCCCACCAGGCCCATTGGTTGCCGTTCCGGTCCAGCTCGTACGTCAGGCCGCGCAGCGCCGCCTGTTCCCGGAACCAGTCGCGCAGGGCGAGGTCGACCGGCGTCCAGGCGAACCGCCGGTACCCGCCGGCCCCGCCGTCCCCGATCGCGGCGAGGTCCCTCCACATCCCTTCGAACCGGGCATGGAGCGCCTCCCGTTCACCGCTTTCCAGGCCGGTGTGGCCGGTCACAGGGTTTTCCCGTCCGCCATCGGGACCGCGACGCCGCGCTCGGCGGCGATCTCGGCGGCCCGGTCGTAGCCCGCGTCGACGTGCCTGATGACGCCCATACCCGGGTCGTTGGTCAGGACGCGCTCCAGCTTCTGCGCGGCCAGGGCCGTACCGTCGGCGACGGCCACCTGGCCCGCGTGGATCGAGCGGCCGATGCCGACCCCGCCGCCGTGGTGGATCGACACCCAGGACGCGCCCGAGGCCACGTTGACCATCGCGTTGAGCAGCGGCCAGTCGGCGATGGCGTCGGAACCGTCGAGCATGGCCTCGGTCTCGCGGTACGGCGAGGCGACCGACCCGCAGTCGAGGTGGTCGCGGCCGATGACCAGCGGGGCCCGCAGCTCGCCGGAGGCGACCATCTCGTTGAACCGCACCCCGGCCTTGTCGCGCTCGCCGTACCCGAGCCAGCAGATGCGGGCGGGCAGCCCCTGGAAGGCGACCCGCTCCCCCGCGAGCCTGATCCAGCGGGCCAGCGACTCGTTCTCGGGGAACAGGTCGAGGATCGCGCGGTCGGTCGCGGCGATGTCCCGGGCGTCGCCCGACAGCGCGGCCCAGCGGAACGGGCCCTTCCCCTCGCAGAACAGCGGGCGGATGTAGGCGGGGACGAAGCCGGGGAAGTCGAAGGCCCGCGTGTAGCCGGCGAGCATCGCCTCGCCGCGGATCGAGTTGCCGTAGTCGAAGACCTCGGCGCCCCCGTCCATGAAGCCGACCATGGCCTCGACGTGCGTGGCCATGGCCTCGCGGGCGCGCAGGGTGAAGGCGGCCGGGTCCTTGTCCGCCTCGTCGCGCATGTCCTCGAAGGCCATGCCGAGCGGCAGGTACGACAGCGGGTCGTGCGCCGAGGTCTGGTCGGTGACGATGTCGATCGGCGCGCCCATCGCGAGCAGCCTCGGCAGCACGTCGGCGGCGTTGCCGAGCAGCCCGATCGAGAGCGGTCGCCGGGCGTCCCGGGCCTCGACGGCGAGCCGCAGCGCCTCGTCGATGTCCCGTGCCTCGACGTCGAGGTAGCGGTGCTCGATCCGGCGGGCGATGCGCGAAGGGTCGCACTCGACGCAGATCGCGACACCGTCGTTCATGGTCACCGCCATCGGCTGGGCGCCGCCCATCCCGCCGAGACCGGCGGTGAGCGTGATCGTCCCGGCGAGCGTCCCGCCGAACCGCTTGGCGGCCACCGCGGCGAAGGTCTCGTAGGTGCCCTGCAGGATGCCCTGGGTGCCGATGTAGATCCAGGAACCGGCGGTCATCTGGCCGTACATCGTGAGCCCGGCCGCCTCCAGGCGCCGGAACTCCTCCCAGTTCGCCCAGTCGGGGACCAGGTTGGAGTTGGCGATCAGCACACGGGGCGCCCACTCGTGGGTCCGCATCACGCCGACGGGGCGCCCGGACTGCACGAGCAGCGTCTCGTCCTGCTTCAGGCCCTGGAGCGTGCGCGCGATGGCGTCGAACGACGGCCAGTCGCGCGCCGCCTTCCCCGTGCCCCCGTACACGACCAGCTTGTCCGGATGCTCGGCCACCTCGGGGTCGAGGTTGTTGTGCAGCATCCGGAAGGCGGCCTCCTGCTGCCATCCCTGGCAGGACAGTTCCGCGCCGCGGGGAGAGCGGATGACCCGCCGGACGTCGTCACTCATCGCTGTTCTTCTCCTTGCTCGGCCCGCGTCGCCCGTTCGGGGCGGCGGCTCGGTGATCGAAGACTCTTTGCTGAAAGCATGGTGTCCGCCGGGGGGACCCGGGCGGCGGCCCGCCGCTCATTCGGGCAGGAAGAGCCGGCGTTGCGCGGCACTGTTCTCGAACTCCTCGATGGACGCCTGCTCGCGGGCCGGCAGCGCGTAGATCATGGAGTGGACCAGGGCCGCGCACAGCACGCTGGGCGCGGCCTGCGAGTCGAAGGCGAACTGCGAGCTGACGGGCGCGGTGAGCACCACGTCCGCGTGCTCGGTGAGCGCGCCGACGGAGTTGTCGGTGACCAGCGCCACCCGCAGGCCCACCCGTCTCGCCCAGACGAGCCCGTCGCGCAGCTCACGCGGGTAGCGGGGCAGGCCGAACGCGAGCACCCACCCGGCGCCGGCCTCCCTGGCCCGGCTCAGCGTGTCCTCCAGAGTGGACCCAGGGGTGTCGACGACCCGTACGTCGGGATGCGCCTTGGCCGCCAGGTACCCGAAGAGGTGGGCGAGCGGCGCGGACACCCGCAGCCCGATGACCGGCAGCGGCCGGGACGCCGCCAGGGCCGCCGCCACATCCACGAGCCGCCGGGTGTCGCTGAGGGAGTCACGGAGCGATTCCAGGTTGCGAAGCTCGGAGTCGACCATGGCCTGGACGGGGTTGAGCTCCGCGGGCTCGGCCGCCACGCCGTCGCCGTCGCGCAACGCGGCCCGCAGGTGGTCGCGGAACTCCGGGAAGCCGGTGAACCCCAGCGCGAACGCGAAGCGCGTCACGGACGGCTGGCTGGTGCCGACGGCCTCGGCGATGTCGACGCTGGTGAGGAACACCGCCTCGTGGGGGCGTTCGAGGAGGTGCCGCGCGATCCGGCGCTGCGAAGGCGACAGCCGATGACCTTCGAGCAGCTCCCGCAGACGGGCCGCCACCCGCGACGCGTCCTCGGCCGCCACCCCCTGGCTCACCGGACCACCCACCCCCTCGTCCCTCTCTCCCGCTCGCCCCCCTGCCACCGGGGCTCGGCGTGGCCTGCCTGGTTTCATTCTCTTGCTTCGAATGCATACTTTCATGCAGGATTGTCGATGTATACGTGCATGTCAATGGGTCCGGGCGAAATGCAGAGTAAAGTGCTTGACAAGGGGCTCTCTCGATGACGTCGCGGACGATCACCCTGGACGGGACCCGAACCCGTCCGGCGGACATCACGGACATCGCTTACGCCGATGCCCCGGTCTCCCTTGCCACCGAAGGGCTCGACCGTGCCGCCGCCGCCCACAAGGCCGCCGCAGAGATCGCGCGACGACGGCCCGTCTACGGGCTCAACACAGGGGTCGGCGCCAACCGCACCGAGGACGTCGCCCCCGCCGACAGCGACACCCACGGACTCCGCCTGCTGCGCAGCCACGCCGGCGGCATCGGCCCGCTCGTGCCGGCGCCCCAGGTGCGCGCGATGCTCGCCGTCCGCGCCAACCAGATCCTGGCCGGAGGGGCCGGCCTCCAGCCCGTCTTCGCCGAGGCGCTGGCCCAGGCGCTCAACTCGGGGCACCTCCCCGAGATCCACGAGATCGGGGCCATCGGCACAGGAGACCTCACCGCGCTGGCCGAAGCCGGACTGACCCTCATCGGCGAACGCCCATGGACAGGCGGTCACCTCGGCGAACGTCCATGGACAGGCGGTCACCTCGGCGAACGCCCGTGGACAGGCGGTCACCTCGGCGAACGCCCGTGGACAGGCGGTCACGCCGGAGAGCGCCCCTCGTCCGGCGGGCACGCGGCCGCGCCCGGGCCGATCAGGCTGGAGACCGGAGACGCGCTCGCCTTCTGCAGCAGCAGCGCCCTGACGATCGGCCAGGCGGTGCTCGGCTGGTCGGACATCACGCGCCTGCTGCGGGCGACGCAGGTGGTCGCCGCCCTGTCGCTGATCGCGGTCGACGGGGGCGGAGAGCCGTACGACGAGCAGGTGCACGCCGGACGACCCCATCCCGGCAACGTCGCGGTGGCCGCCGAAATGCGACGGTTGCTGGGCGGACGGGCGGCGCCACCGGCACGCGTCCAGGATCCTTTCGGCTACCGCTGCTTCCCGCAGGTCCACGGCCCGGCCGTGGAGGCCGCCACCGCGCTCGAACGCGTCCTGGACGTCGAGATCAACTCGGCGTCGGAGAACCCGCTGATCTCCGCCGGGAGCGGCACGGTCCACCACCACGGGGGCTTCCACCAGGCGACCCTCGGACTCACCCTCGACCACCTGAGGGTGGCGCTCCTGCACACCGCGCACCTGTCGGCCGCCCGGCTGGCCACCCTGGTCGAACCCGCGTTCACCGGGCTGCGGCCCTTCCTCGCCGAGGGCGCCCCGGCCAGCTCGGGGGTGATGATCCTTGAGTACTCGGCGAACTCGGCGCTGGCCCAGTTGCGCAATGCCGCGTACCCGGCCGCGCTCGGCCACGCCGTGCTGTCGCGGGGCGTGGAGGAGCACGCGAGCTTCGCGGCCCAGTCGGCGCGGCAGACGTTACAGGCCGCCGCGTCCTACCGGCTCGTCCTCGCGTGCGAGCTGGTGGCGGTCGTACGGGCGCTGCGCCAGCGCGGCGTCACCCCCGGCCCGTCGACGCCCACCGGCGCGGCCTTCGCGGCGGCGGCACCCCGGCTCGACCCCCGAGGCGAGGACCGCTCCCTGAGCGCGGACGTCGAGGTGGCCGCCACCCTTCTGGACGCCCTCGCCGAGATCTGACCACCACAGGACGACCCACTCGATGCCCTGGCCGAGATCTGACCACCACAGGACGACACACTCGATGCCCTGGCCGAGATCTGAACAAACTCACCGCGAGGCGGCCGTCCGGGTGGGCTCAATGGCCCTGTGGCACCGGGAGGTCGAAGCGGCCGAAGAGCCAGGTGCCCGGGGCGTCCGGGTCGTCTCCGGCCCAGAACTGCGTCCAGAGCCGGACGAACTCCCCCTGTGAGAGGTAGCCGTCACCATCGGGGTCGAGCAGGGGGAAGATCTCGTCGGTGTCGGTGGCACAGCCGTTCCACGTCTCGATGAGCTGGTTGTACTCGGCCGGGGAGATCCGCCCGTCGCCGTCCTTGTCGACGGCCTGGAACATCGCCTCGGCGGTCCCGGTGACCGCGTCGGACCTGGCGTCAAGCTGGTCGACGACCAGCAGGACCTCCTCAAGCGTGACCTTGTCGTCGCGATCGAGGTCGGAGGCCGCCAGCAGGGCGGTCCACCATCCCATCATGATCGAGGTCAGCCGGGTGTGGCCCGCGGAGCCGGGCGTCACGCCCTGGACCTCGGCCCACCGCTCGGCCAGCGCCGCGAAGTCCTGCTCTCGCAGGAGACCGTCACCGTCGGCGTCCATGGCGTCGAACACTCCGGCGATCTTGCTTCTCTGGAACCCGCTTGCCACGGTTCATCCTTCCGGCCGGCTGTGTGTGGGCGAGAAACGCGCGGCTCCAGAGTGGCCGACCGCCACTCCAGGCGACACTCGCCACAGGGGTCAACTCACGTCCCGCCGGAGTTACCCATTGCTTACCTTCGACAACCCACCGTGCCCACCGGCCGGGCGTCCCCCGCGCGCGACCGGCAAGGCGTGACAGCCTTCAGAGCGGGATGTCAGTGAGCGCGTGAGGCAACATATTTCAACATATATTGACATAATCTCCCGCAGCCCCACAATGAAGTACACATCTCCGGTACCACCCCCCGCCGGGAGAACTCGTGAGAACTTCGCATCGGCTGGCCGCCGTCGCCGTGGCGCTCCTTCTCTGCGTCTGCGGGACGCCGGCCGCTCCCGCCGCCGCCGTCCAGCCGCCGAGCCGCTACCCCCGGACGCCGCAGGGCACCATGTTCCTCGACCATGGCGCGCTGCTCGGCCCCACCGAGGACCCGGCCTGGTTCGAGGCCAACATCCCGTTCCTTGAGGTGCCTGACCAGCAGATCCAGAGCGTCTACTACTACCGCTGGCAGACGTACAAGGAACACCTCGTCTACACCGGCCCGGAGTACGGCTGGCTGTCCAACGAGTTCTTACAGCCCGTCTCCTACGGCGCCCCCTACGGAGGAATCTCCGCCGCCGCGGGGCACCAGATCAGCGAGGGCCGCTGGCTCCGCGATCAGCAGTACGTCAAGGACGTCATCCACTACTGGCTCAACGGGCCTGGCCGGTTCCCGAAGCCGATGGTCGACGCGGTCAACGCCGACACCTCCGACTGGGCGCACGAGTACAGCTTCTGGGCCGCGAGCTCCGTCTGGCAGCAACTGCTCGCCGGCGGCGACCGCGCGTTCACCCTCGCGCAGCAACCCGCGCTGATCAGGCAGTACGACGGCTGGGCCAACCACTTCAACCCCGCGCTCGGCCTCTACTGGCAGGCGCCGGTGTGGGACGCGACGGAGTTCTCCGCCTCGTCGCTGGAGTCCTCCGACCCCTATCACGGCGGCCACGGGTACCGTCCGACGATCAACTCCTACCAGTACGGCGACGCACGGGCCATCGCCCGGATCGCCTCCCTGGCCGGGGACGCCGGCACCGCCGCCGACTTCAACGCCCGCGCCGCGGCGTTGCAGAACGCGGTGCAGGCACGCCTGTGGGACGGCGGACGGCAGTTCTACTACGGCATCGCGCGCGACGGCAATCCGAACCTCGCCAAAACGGGCAGCAGGGAGCTTATGGGCTACCTGCCCTGGGTCTTCGGCCTGGCCCCTGCGGCCAACGCGAGCGCGTTCCAGCAGCTCCTCGACCCGAACGGCTTCGCCGCCGCCTACGGCCCGACGACCGCCGAACGGCGCAGCCCCTGGTTCATGTACCAGGCGGGCTCGTGCTGCCGGTGGAACGGCCCCTCCTGGCCCTTCGCCACGTCGCAGACGCTGACGGCGCTGGCCAACCTGCTGCAGGACTACCCCGCGCAGCCGTACGTCTCCGCCGCCGACTACGTCAACCTGCTGCGCACCTACGCGGCCACGCAGTACAAGAACGGCAAACCGTATGTGGCTGAGGCGCACCACCCGGACAATCCCACCTGGATGTACGACGGCGCCAACCACAGCGAGGACTACAACCACTCGACCTACACCGACAACGTCATCTCCGAGCTGGTCGGGCTGCGCGGCAAGCCCGACGACACCCTTACCGTACGGCCGCTGGCCCCGGCCACCTGGGACTACTTCGCCCTGGAGAACACGCCTTACCACGGGCACAGCGTCACCGTCCTTTGGGACCGCACAGGCGGCAGGTACGGGCAGGGCGCCGGCCTGCGCGTCTACGTCGACGGCGTCCTGGCCGGGAGCCAGGCCGGGCTCGGCGCGATGACCGTCAACGTGGGCGCGCCGATCACCCAGTCCGGAGGCGGCGGCACGGTGAACATCGCCGCCAACGGGCAGCGGTTCGGCTACCATGCGCAGCCGTTCGCCTCCTACACCTCGCCGTACGACAACGTGTGGAACGTCGTCGACGGCCTGGTCTGGCGCCGCGACATCCCGAACAACACCCGCTGGACCAGCTACGGCACGCCCAACGCGAGCGACTCGGTGGGGGTGGACTTCGGCCGCGCCGTGACGGTGCGGGACCTGCGCCTGTGGTTCTACGACGACGGCGGCGGCGTCCGAACACCGGGGAGCTACGACCTGCAGTACTGGACCGGCGCCAACTGGGCGACCGTCCCCGGCCAGGTCCGCACGCCGGGCGTGCCGACCGGCAACGCGCTGAACGAGATCACCTTCCCGCCGATCGACACCTCCCGGCTTCGGGTCGTCGCGCCCAACCCCGGCGGCGGCACCGGCTGGGGACTGTCGGAGTTCGAGGTGTGGTCGCCACCCGTGTTCAAGATCTTCAACGTCGGCAGCGGCAAGCTGCTCGCCGTCCAGAACGCCTCCCAGGACGACAACGCGAACGTGCAGCAGTACGCCGACAGCGGGACGCAGGACCATCTGTGGGAACTGGCCGACGCGGGCGGCGGCTACTACAAGATCCTCAATCTCGGCAGTGGCCTGCAGCTCGCCGTCCAGGACGCGTCGACCACGGCCGGGGCACAGGTGAGGCAGTTCCACGAGAACGGCACGGCCGACCAGGTGTGGAGCCTGGTCGACGCGGGCGGCGGCCGGTTCAAGGTGCGCAACCGCAACAGCGGCCTGCTGCTCGGCGTCGCCGGCGCCTCGACCGCCGACAGCGCCGACATCGTCCAGGTGGCGGACTCGACCGCCGACGACCGGCTCTGGACGTTCCGCGCCGCGGCCCAGCCGTCGCGGCTGACCGACGACTTCGAGACCCAGAGCACCGCCCAGTGGCAGCCCCAGTCGGGCTCCTGGTCGGCCTGCCGCCCCGTGTCATGGGAGCTGTGCTCCACCGGCACCGGCGACAGCGTGACCCTGGCCGGCGGCGCCGGCTGGCGGGCGTACACCGTCGACGCCTCGATCCGAGCGGCCGCGAACCCACCCGACTCGGGCATCGCCCTGCTGGCCCGAGCACAGGACGGCACCCACTACTACCAGGCCGAACTCAAGCGAAACGGCGACGGTTCGCAGGAGTGGATCATCGCCAGGAACGACGGCGGCCAGTGGGCCACCCTCGCCTCCGGGCGTCTGACCTGGCCGTCCGCCACCTACCTGAACCTTCGCTTCGCCGCACAGGGGCACCGGCTGACCATGGGCCTGATGGGCCCCGGCGGCACCTGGCAGACCCTCGGCTCCGCCACCGACACCCGGTACGTCAGCGGCCGCCCCGGCCTGCGCACCTGGGGCCTCACCGGCAGCTTCGACCTCGTCCACGTCCGCTCCGGCTGACCGTGGCCGAGGTCTGGTGAAGTCACCGGCACGTGATCGACCGGCGGGAACAGGCCCTGGCCTGTTCCCGCCGCGGGTCAGGCGGGCACCGAGTCGACCCAGGCGCCCACGATCTGGTCGAGCACGCCGAGCGGCACCGCGCCGTTGCCGAGCACCGCACCATGAAAGCCCCGGATGTCGAACCGGGATCCGAGGCGGTCCTCGGCGAGGGCGCGCAGGCGGCTGATCTCCCGGCGGCCGATCATGTACGCCGGCGCCTGGCCGGGCCACGAGATGTAGCGGTCGACCTCGTTACGGACGTTGGCCTGCGTCGTCGCGGTGTTCTCCCACATGAACCGCCGGGCCTGCTCCCTCGACCAGCCGAGGTGGTGCAGGCCGGTGTCGACCACCATGCGGCAGGCCCTGAGCGCGTCGAACGACAGCATCCCCAGCCGGGTGATGTCCGAGGTGTACAGACCCATCTCGTCGGCCAGCCGCTCGCAGTACAGGCCCCAGCCCTCGACGTAGCCGCACACCTCGGCGTCCAGGAACCGCCGGTACTCCGGCAGGTCGGTCAGCGTCTGCGCGGAGGCGATCTGCAGGTGGTGGCCGGGCGAGCTCTCGTGGAACGCCAGCGCCTCGTACTCGTAGACGAACCGCTCCTGCGGGTCGGTGGTCAGCACGCAGAAGGCGCCAGGACGTGACCCGTCACCCGCCGGCGGCCGGTAGTGCGCGAGCGCGGCGCTGCCCGCCTCGATCGGGTTGATCTCCTCGATGACACAGCCGGCGATGTCGTACGCGGGGAACCAGTCGCCGCGGACCTCCTCCGCGCGGCGCAGCCCGTCGGAGACCATGTCGACGATCTGGGAGCCGGCGCTGAACCGCAGGGACGGGTCGTCGCGCAGCCGGGAGAGGATCTCTCCCACGTCGCTCGTGCCGAGCGCCCTGCCACCCAGCTCGGCCCACTGCGTCCGCAGCTCCGCCAGGCAGTCGAGGCCAATCTGGTGGATCTCATCCGGAGTGAGGTCGGTGGTGGTGTGCCGCCTGACCGCGTTGCGATAGCCCTCCTCGCCGCCTGGGACGAAGCGGATGCCGACCCGGTCGTCGGGACGGGCCACCGGCAGCAGCTCCTCCTCAAGGCCTTCGACCAGGCGCCGCAGCGCGGGGCGTACGGACTGCTCCACGATCTCGGACAGGCGGGCCCGCACCCGGGCCTCGTCGACGTCGTCCGGCAGCCGGGGGCTGAGGAAGGTGTCGTCGGCCAGGCTCAGCGAGAGGTGCCCTTTGATCTGGTCGATGGCCTGGCCGACACCGACGCGGGTCGGGACCCGCCCGTCCGCCTTGGCCAGCCGATGGCGGTCGAGGACCGCGTCGAGGAACGGCGGCAGGGCGGTCAGCCGCTGGGCGTACCGCTCGACGGCCTCGGCGTCGGTGAGCGACGCGGCGGGGACCGCCATGAACATCATCGCCTGCGGCGAGGAGTACCCGGCCGCGGACGCCCCCGTCTCCCACTGCGCGTCCTCCAGATCGGATCGCACACCCCAGGCGAGGCTGCCCAGCACCGCGTGGTTGATCCGGTCGGCATGGTTCAGCCCGGCGGGGTCGATCTCGTCCAGGCGCCGCTCGATGTCCGCCACCTTCGCGACCTCGGCGGCGGTGCCGGCACGGCTCGGGTCAGGCACCAGGCCGTCGAAACCCGAGACGCCGAGCAGCGTGGCGCTGAACGGGTCGGCCGCGTGCTTCACCTGGAAGAACTCCGCGCTGAGCCGGGCGAGCCGGTCATCCGGCCCGGCGGTCGCCTCGGCTGCGGGTTTGTAGTCTGCCACCACTGCTCCTCGCTTCGGTCGTTCACAACACGATCATTGTGAGGCCAAGATTGTCTTAAGTGCCGGAAGTGTCCCGAGGATTTTTCAGGGCCGGCGACCCCGGTGTGGTGCGCGCCGGAGCGGGCATGCATCCTGGCCATACGCAGGCCGTCGACATGGGGTCGGGGGGCGCTCATGTTGCTCGTCGGGACGTCGGGGTGGCAGTACACCCACTGGCGCGGAGTGCTGTATCCGCCCGGGGTGCCGCAGCGCGTGTGGCTTGAGCGGTACGCCGAGTGCTTCGACACGGTGGAGAACAACAACGCCTTCTACCGGCTGCCGTCCCGAGAGACGTTCGAGAGCTGGCGCGAGCGCACCCCTGCCGGGTTCGTCATGGCGGTCAAGGCCAGCCGCTTCCTGACCCACATCAAGCGGCTCAAGGACCCGGAGGAACCGGTCCAGCGGCTGATGGACGCCGCCGGAGGTCTCGGCCCCAAGCTCGGGCCGATCCTGCTCCAGCTCCCCCCGACGCTCCGGGTGGACGCAGACCGGCTCGACACCTGCCTGCGGTGCTTCCCCCGCCACGTGCGCGTGGCCGTGGAGCCCCGGCATCCCTCCTGGTGGACCGGCATCGTCCGGGACGTGCTCACGTCGCACGGCGCCGCCCTGTGCTGGGCCGACGCCCTCGGCCGGCCGCTCACTCCCCTGTGGCCGACCGCCGGATGGGGCTACGTGCGCTTCCACCAGGGCCGCGCCAGCCCGTGGCCCTCGTACGGCGACGCGTCACTGCGGTCCTGGCTGCACCGCGTAAGCGACTCCCTGGACACGGAGTGCGACGTGTACGCCTACTTCAACAACGACCCTGGCGGCGCCGCCGTACGCAACGCCGTACGGTTCGCCGACCTTGCCCGCGCGGAGGGCTGGCCGGTGAGCCGCACCCCGGAGACCCTCCCCGAGAGCGCGGCCGTGAGGTGACGTCTCGCGGCATCTTCCCGCGCCGCGTCTCCATGTGATCACGGTTCCGCGGTCGCCCTGACGGCGAGGGGTCAGATGAGCGAGCATCCCGGACATGGCTGGGGGTCGGCGGCGCCAGGCGATGGTGGCCACCATCGCGGTCTTCCTGGCCTTGACGGTGCTCACCGCGATCCTCATCTTCGTGTTCACCAGGGTCGACATGGGCGAGAAGCCGCACGTCGGCGATGCCGCGAGCGTCCTGCTCGCCGTGGTCCCGCTCGCGGCCGGGCTGATCTTCTGGCTGCGGCGTACCTTGGCGGCCCCGGCCCCGGGGGATATCACCGACGTCAAGACGACCTTGGCAGGGCTGGTGTGCGCCCGGTGGGAGGAGGAGACGGCCATCCGTTCCCAAGGGGCCCCGCGCATCCCGATCGCGTGGCACCTGACCGGGCGAG
>NZ_JBEZFH010000172.1:0-16563 GCF_040649355.1 Sphaerisporangium sp. NPDC049002
GGCCGGCGGCTCACCGCCGCCGGCCCCACGCCCGCATACTCAGGAAATCCGCCGCCGGCCCGCGCTCACAGCACCGGGAGATAGCGGCCGAGCTCGAACTCGGTGACCTGGCGGCGGTAGTCGTGCCACTCGGCGCGCTTGTTGCGCAGGAAGTAGTCGAAGACGTGCTCGCCCAAGGTCTCGGCGACCAGCTCGCTGCGCTCCATGGTCGTGATCGCCTCGTCGAGGCTCTGCGGCAGCGGCTCGATGCCGAGGGCCCGGCGCTCGGCGCTGGTCAGCGCCCACACGTCGTCCTCGGCGCCCGGCGGCATCTCGTACCCTCCCTCGATCCCCTTCAGACCGGCGGCGAGGATCACCGCGAACGCCAGGTAGGGGTTGCAGGCGGAGTCGAGCGACCGGAACTCCACGCGGGTGGAGTTCCCCTTGTGCGGCTTGTACATGGGGACGCGGACGAGCGCGGACCGGTTGTTGTGGCCCCAGCTGATGTAGCTCGGCGCCTCGCCTCCCAGCCCGGCGATGGCCTCGGCGCCGCCCCACAGCCGCTTGTAGGAGTTCACCCACTGGTTACAGACGGCGGTGATCTCGGCGGCGTGCTTGAGCAGGCCGCCGATGAACGAGCGGCCGATCTTGGAGAGCTGGTAGTCGGCCCCGGGCTCGTAGAACGCGTTGCGGTCGCCCTCGAACAGGGACATGTGGGTGTGCATGCCCGAGCCAGGGAACTCGGTGAAGGGCTTGGGCATGAACGACGCCCAGATGCCCTGCTCCAGCGCGACCTCCTTCATGACCAGCCGGAACGTCATGATGTTGTCGGCCGTGGTGAGCGCGTCGGCGTACCGCAGGTCGATCTCCTGCTGACCGGGGGCGCCCTCGTGGTGGCTGAACTCCACCGAGATGCCCATCGCCTCCAGCATCATGATCGCATTGCGGCGGAAGTCGTGGCCGGAGCTGTGCGGAGTGTGGTCGAAGTAGCCGCCGGAGTCGTTCGGCACCGGCTTCTGGCCGTCCCCTGGCCGCCCCTTGAGGAGGAAGAACTCCACCTCAGGGTGGGTGTAGAACGTGAAGCCCATGTCGGCGGCCTTGGCGAGCGTCCGCTTGAGCACCCAGCGGGGGTCGGCGTGCGAGGGCGAGCCGTCGGGCATGAGGATGTCGCAGAACATGCGGGCCGCGCCCGGCGTCTCGCTGCGCCAAGGGAGGATCTGGAAGGTCGAGGGGTCGGGCTTGGCGAGCATGTCGGACTCGTAAACGCGGGCGAAACCCTCGATCGCCGAACCGTCGAAGCCGATGCCCTCGGCGAACGCCCCCTCAAGCTCCGCCGGGGCTATCGCCACCGATTTGAGGAAGCCGAGCACGTCGGTGAACCACAACCGGATGAACCGGATGTCGCGTTCTTCGAGCGTACGGAGCACGAACTCCTGCTGGCGGTCCAAGGCATCCCCTTCTGCCGGACGGTGTCGGACACCATCGTCGTCGCGCTGAACCCGTCTCTGAGTCGGCGGAAGACTTGTCTGGTCATCTACCAGTCTGCCCGCTTGGTGTTTCGCACACGTTACGCGGGTCCGTAGTGAGGACACGACCAAGCCGACCGCGTGACCCATATCCCGGAACTCGGATCCCATGGCGGCCGGACGGGGTTCCCAGATCGCCTGCCGCGCCCGTCGCCGCAGGTCACGGAAACACCCCGTTAACCCACCGGGAGCCCCCGGTGGCCGTGCCGGAGATCAGTAGACGGTCGAGGGCGGTACGTCGTCGCTTAATGTGACAGCATGGTGCCGTTCTGCATTCGTCAAGGGTGAGGTCCGGCGAGGGAGAGCACATGAACGCGGATCGGCGGCGCGCCGGGCACCCGGCCCCGCGGCGGCGACTGTGGCATCCGCCCCTCCGGCGGCGACTGTGGCGTCCGTCCCTCCGGCGGCGAGGCCGGCCACCGGTCGTGTGGTCGCGACCGTGGCCCCTGGTCACGGTGCCGCCGTCGCTGCTGAGAATTCGGCGCGGCCGCCCGGCGCTGGGTGACCCGGGGGCGGCCGGGCAGCCCGTCGTGTGGCAGCGGCTGGCGTGGGCCTTGTCGATGGCGGCGGCGCTCACGCTGGTGGCGCTCGGGGCCCAGGCCGGCAGGAACGGCGCCTGCGCGGAAGGCATGACCGGCCGTGGGGACTCCCCGGGCCGGTCCGGCCTCGTCAACGGCCGGTCCGGCCTCGTCACCGGGCGGTCCGGGTTCGTCACCGGGCGGTCCGGGTTCGTCACTGGCCGGTCCGGGTTCGTCACTGGGCGGTCCTGGGTCGTCACCGGACGGGGCGGCGTGGCCGCCGAGAACGCGAGGTGGCTCGGCGGCGACTGCTCTCTCGGCGGCGCCCTGCTCGGCGACCTGGTGGCGGCCGTGTCCGCCGAGCAATACGCCGGGTCGGCCGCCTGCGGGGCGTATCTCGACGTGACGGGACCGGGCGGCACGGTCCGCGTCCAGGTGGTCGACGAGTGCGTGTCATGCGCCCCGGGCGAGCTCGACCTGAGCCGCCCGGCCTTCGCCCGCGTGGCGGGCACCGAGCTCGGCGTCACACGGGTCAGCTACCACACGGTGCACAACCCCGAGGTCCCACGACCGGTGGCGTTCCGGCTGAAGCAGGGCTCGTCGTCCCGGTGGCTGGCGATCCAGGCGATCGACCACGGCAACCCCCTCCAGCGGCTGGAGGTCCTGCGGGACGGCCGGTGGCAGGCCCTGACCCGTGACTTCGACAACTACTGGGTGGCCGACCACGGCATCGGCACCGGGCCGTACACCGTGCGCATCACCGACGTGTACGGCCAGCGGGTCACCGCGACCGGCATCCGCCTCGTGCCGAGGGGGGTCCAGCGCACGACGCGCCGCCTGTACGGCCCGGCGAAGTCGTCCCCCGTGCCACGCGACCGCCCCGCGCACGGCACGACCGGCGGGGTCGGGCCGAGGGCCGGCGCGGGAGACCGTGACGGCGGGCCCGGCGGCACGCTCCCGTCAGGCGGGGACTCCGGCAGGACGTCACCAGGCGGCACGGCGCCCGGAGCCCCGGGGCACGGACCGGCGGCCCCCGGGAGCCAGGGCGACAAGGCGACCGGCGCCGGGCGACCCGCCCAAGGCACCGGAGCCCCGAGCGCCGGGGTCCCGGGAACCCAGGGCGACCCCGGAACCCGGGGCGACGGGGTCCGCGGATCCGACGGGCTCGGAAGCGACGGGGTCGCGGGGGCCGGGGGGTTCGGGAGTGGCGGAGTCCCCGGGACTGGAGGACTCGGAAGCGGGGGGCTCCCCGGGACCGGAGGGCTCGGAAGCGGCGGAGGCCCAGGGGCTGGAGGGCTCGGAAGCGTCGGAGTCCCAGGGGCTGGAGGGTTCGGCGGAGGCTCGGGGGGCGGGAGCATGGGCGCCGGGGCGGGCGCCGGGGTCTCCGGCTCCGAGGAGCACACGGCCACGGGCACCCTCGACACGCCCTCCGACGGCACCCTGCCCCCCGATCCCGACCGGGCCCCGCTTACCGCCCTGCCCTCCAGCCGCCCGTTCTTCTGCTGAAGCCCATTCACACGCCTGCCGGCTCGGCACGATGGTGGAGCCCTTCATCGGGATCTACCTGACCCAGGCCCGTGGCATGTCCCTGGCGACGGCCGGCGCGGTCATGGCGGTGTTCGGCGTGGGGCTCGCTGATGTCACAGATCGTCGCGGGCCGGCTGTCCGACCACCTGGGTCGACGGGCGACCCTGACCGGAGGGATGGTCGCCACGGCCGTCACCATGATCGCTCTCGGGTACAGCACGTCGCTGCCGGCGATCATCGCCGCGATGACGGTGCTCGGCATGGTCGTGGACGCCTACCGGCCGGCCTCCCAGGCCCTGGTGGCCGACCTGATCCCGCCGCACGACCGTCCTCGCGCGTTCGGGATGCTCTTCTGGGCGATCAACCTCGGTTTCGCGGTCGCCATGGTCGCGGGCGGCTGGCTCGCCCAGTCCGGGTTCCTGTGGCTGTTCTGGATCGACGCCGTGACCTCGCTGATCTTCGGCTTCCTGGTGTGGCGGGCGGTGCCCGAGACCAGGCCGGAGAAGTCCCACGAGGCGGGCGGTTTCCGGGAGGTGCTGAAGGACCGCCTGATGGTCGTCTACGTGACCACCCGGCCATCCGCCGCCGTTCCGCCGTCTGACCTGCGGCTCCCAGTGTCGGCCGGTGAGCCGCCGCGTCCTGTAAGACCTATTTGACCGGAGTCAGCACTTTTGAGCTGTATATCAGTTGAAATGCGATAGCCAGAGATCGTTGATTACCCGTTATCCGCCGTCCGATACTTTTCCGGATGCCTCCTGCTTCATGGGAGCGCAGAGGGGGGGCAGGGGGAATGCGCAGGCTGGGCTTGGCGGCGGGATCGCTGGCGGTGGCATCCGCCGGGCTCGTCGCGGTGGGGATGTCACTGCGGTTACAGGTCGGCGGCTCCGACCACGTGATGAGCGGGAATGACGTGGTGGGAGTCGTCTACCCCGCGCTCGGACTGGTGCTCGCCCTCCGGCAGCCCCGGCTGCCGGTGGCCTGGCTGATGCTGGCCGGAGGCTTCGCCACCGCGACCCTCGGCCTGTCTCAGGCCTTCTGGGAACGCTCGCGCGTCGCGGGCGACCTCCCCACAGCCTCACTCCTCGGCGACTACAACGTGCTCATGGGCGCGCTGGCCATCGTCTCGGTGCACCTCCTGCTGCCCCTGCTCTTCCCCGACGGCAGGCTTCCCGCCCGCCGGTGGCGGCCGGTGGCGGCGTTCGCCGTGGGCACGGTGCTGTTCCTGGCGTTCCTTCAGGTCGTACGGCCCGCGGTGCCCGGCTCGCCCGCGGGGCCGAACCCCTTCGAGATCGCGGCGCTGGCGCCCGTACGGGACTGGGCCGGCGGCCTCGACCTGGACTGGTACCTGATCGCCGAGGGCCTCTGCCTGCTGTCCCTGGTGGACCGGTTCCGGACCGCCGACGCCACCGTGCGGCGGCAGATCGGCTGGCTGCTGTACACGGTGGCCGTTGACTGGGCCGTCCAGACCTGGACGCCGCACTCGGTGCCCGCCCTGCTGACCACGGCCGCCGTCCCGGCCGCCATCGTGATCGCGGTGACGCGCTACCGCCTGTACGGCATCGACACCCTGGTCAGCCGGACGCTGATCGCGGCGGGCCTGCTGGGCGCGGTCGGAGCCGTCTACTTCGTGGTCAGCACCCTCGGCGTGGTGGCCGTCGGGATCGGGCAGTTCGCCGGGCTCGCCGCCGCGCTGTTCGCGGGCGTGGCCTTCCAGCCGCTGCGGAGAGCGCTGCGGCGGCTCGCCGACCTGCTGTTCTACGGGCACAGCGGCGACGGGAGCCATCTGACGCAACGGCTGACCATGGAGGTCCACTCCACCGAGCCGGCGAGCGCGCTGGCGGCGGTCGTCGCGACGGCCCGCGAGTCCCTCACCGTCTCTGGCGTGGCCGTCGAGGTGACCGGCGGGCGTCCGCGTCGCGTCGCGGTGGGGCTGGTCGGCCCCTCCCCCCGCGAGGTGCCGCTGGTCTGGCACGGCGCGCGCGTGGGACGGATGCTCATCGGCCGGCCGGGCCAGAGGCGCTTTCCGCTCGCCCACGACGAGCGCATGATCGCGGTGCTGACCCCGTTCGTGGCCGACGTCGCCCACGCCGCCAACATGGCCGCCGACCTGCAGCGCTCGCGCGAGCGGATCCTCACCGCGCGGGAGGAGGAGCGCCGCCGCCTGCGCCGGGACCTGCACGACGGCCTCGGGCAGGCACTCGGCGACATGGCCATGTCGGTGACCATGGCGAGGAAGGTGCTGCACGACTCCCCCGAATCGGCGGAACGCCTGCTCGTGCGCCTGCGCGCGGGCATGGACCGGGTGACCCAGGAGATCCGCGAACTGGTTTACGGCCTGCGCCCGCCCGCGCTGGACGACCTGGGCCTGGCAGGGGCCGTACGGCTGCTGGCCGAGCCGGACGCGAGCCTTACCGTGGAGGGCGAGCTGGACGTGCTCCCGGCCGCCGTCGAGGTGGCCGTCTACCGCATCACCCAGGAGGCGCTCACCAACGCCCGGCGCCACGCGAATGCCTCGTCCATCGTGGTCACGCTGAGCCGTTCGGCCGGCGAGCTGCGGTTGCGCGTGCGGGACGACGGCGCCGGCCTGCCCGCGGAGTTCCGCGCGGGCGTGGGGCTGGCGTCCATGCGCGAGCGCGCCGCGGAGCTGGGCGGGACGTGCGCGATCACGGCCGAGCCCGAGGGCGGCACGCTCGTCGAGGTGAGCTTTCCGATGACCGCGGGCGAGGCCTCGGACCAAAGAACCATCTCGACCAAGTCCTACAACCTTCCCTTGCACGAAATGTCGCATCACAGGGCCCCATAATTCGCTGGATGGCGGGGAGAGCACGACTAACCGGCCATCGCCGGGAAGGGTGGGTGGGATGGTAAGGATCACGCCGCCGCGAACGGTGGCCGCCGTCATGGGCGTGGCGTCCCCGCTCCTGGTGGTCGTCGGACTGATGATCTCCGTCGGCCTGCCGCCCGAGTACCGGCTGGGCCCGCCCGCGAGCCCCGATCTGGCGGCCGGCCTCACCTTTCCCGCCGTGGGCGCCTTCCTGATCTTCCACAGGCCCCGCCTGACCATGGCGTGGCTGATGTGCGCCGGCGGCCTGGCCGGGGGGATCAGCGAGTTCAGCGGCAGGCTGATGCTCCGCCTCCTGGCGGACGGCGAGCTCACCGCGGCCGCCTACCTGCGCTGGGCCTCCTCGATCGGCTGGGCGGTGTGCGGCGTGTCGCTCGCGATCCTGCTGCCCCTCCTCTCACCCGACGGCAGGTTGCCCTCCCGCCGCTGGTGGCCGGTCGCCGCCCTCGGCATCGTCTCGATCTCGGTCGAGCTGGCCCGGCAGATCGTGAGGCCGGCGCCGAACCCCAGCGCCCTTCCCGTGGTGATCCCGAACCCGCTGGCCGTCGAGGCGCTGAGACCGTACAACGCGATGGTCAGCGACGTGGCCTGGACGTGCATCATCGGCTCGGTGGTGCTGTCGCTGCTCTCCCTGGCCGTCCGTTTCCGCTACTCGGGCCCGGTGGTGCGGCGGCAGATCGCCTGGCCCCTGCTGGCCTTCACAGGGTACGTCGCGTTCATGGTGCTCGGTGATGACTGGTGGGCCCCCGCCACGATCTGGGCGGCGCTCGTGCCGATCGCCATAGCCTTCTCGGTGACGCGCTACCGGCTGTACGGGATCGACACGATCGTCAGCAGGGCCTTCGTCGCCGCCGGGATGATCGCCGTGGTCAGCGGCGTCTACTTCGGCATCGGCGCCCTGTCGAGCGTGGTGGTGTCGCAGCAGCACCAGATCGCGGGCCTGGCCGCCGCGCTCTTCGCGGGGGCCTTCTTCCAGCCGCTGCGCCGGATGTTCCAGCGGCTCGTCGACCGCATGATGTACGGCCGCGTGGGCGACCCCCGGCTGCTCGCCGAGCGCCTGACCGACGAGGTGCGCAGCGCCGATCCGGCCAGAGCGCTCTCGTCGGTGGTCACGGTCCTGCAGGACGGCCTCGCCGTCGAAGGCGCGGCGGTCGAGGTGGAGGACGGCAAGCCCCGGTACGTCGAGAGCGGCGACGTGGGCGACTCCCCCCGCCAGATCCCCCTGATCTGGCACGGCGAGACCGTCGGCCGCCTGCTGCTCGGGCGTCCCGGCCCCCGCCGCTTCGCCGCCGCCCACGACGAGCGCGTCCTCAGCACCCTCGCGCCGTACGCCGCGGACGTCGCCCACGCGGTCCGCATGGCGGCCGACCTCCAGCGCTCTCGCGAGCGGATCCTCACCGCGCGGGAGGAGGAGCGCCGCCGCCTGCGCCGGGACCTGCACGACGGCCTCGGGCAGACGCTCTCGACCATGGCGATGACGATCAACATGGCCCGCAGCAGCCTCAAGTCCTCCCCCGACTCGGCCGACACCCTGCTGCGCGACCTGCGGACCGGCATGGACGCGGTGTCGGGGGACATCAGGGAGCTGGTGTACGGGCTGCGCCCGCCCGCGCTCGACGACCTCGGGCTCGCCTCGGCCGTACGTGCCCTCGCCGCCGAGGGTCCGCCCGAGACCACGGTGGAGGTCACCGGCGAGCTGTCCGACCTGCCCGCCGCCGTCGAGGTCGCCGTGTACCGGATCGTCCAGGAGGCGCTCACCAACGTCCGCAGGCACGCCCACGCCACCAGCGCGTACATCACCCTCGATCGCGGCAGGGACACCCTGCGGCTGCGGATCGGCGACGACGGCAAGGGGCTGCCGGACCGTCCGCGCGCGGGAGTGGGCCTGACCTCGATGCGGGAAAGGGCCGCCGAGCTGGGCGGCAGCTGCGGGGCCTTCTCCGCGCCGGGTGGCGGGACGGTGGTGGAGGCCGTGCTCCCGCTCTGACCGGCAGGCCGTACTACCCTGGCCGGCTAAGGGTGCCCTTCCGCCCGGGAGCGGGGGTGATCACGCTCCGAGGTGAAGGCGATCACGCTCTGCGGCGGGCTGCTGGTCACGCTTTCTTACCACTCTGAACGTCAGCAGGTGTTGCCGTACGGACAACCGCGCTTTTGGCCCTACGCTATGCGCTGCGATGTTGAAATTTCATGCTCTCGGACCGTTTCAAGCGCTTCACCAAGACTCGGTGCTGGATCTGGGCGGACAGCGCCAGCAGGCCGTTCTCGCCCGCCTCCTCGTGGCCCACGGTCGCGCCGTCCCCATGAGCGTGCTGATCGACGAGCTGTGGCCCGGCGATCCCCCGGCGCAGGCGCTGTCCACGATCCAGGGCTACGTCTCCCGGCTGCGCCGCGCGCTGGAGCCCGACCGGGCTCCCCGCGAGGAGGCCGAGGTCCTGATCTCCGCCCCTCCCGGGTACGCGCTGCGCACCGATCCCGGGAGCGTCGACTCCTGGCTGTTCGAGAGCCTCGTACGCGCCGAGCAGGGTGACGACGCGGCCACGGTGTTCGAGCGCATGGACAAGGCGCTCTCCCTGTGGCGGGGCCCCGCCCTGGCGGAGTTCGCGGATCTGCAGTGGGCCTCGGCCGAGGCGATGCGGCTGGACGAGCTGCGGCTGATGGCGATCGAGCACCGCTCCGACGCGGCGCTGCGCCTCGGCAGGGCCGCCGCGGCGATCCCCGACCTGGAGGCCCACGCCTCGGCGCACCCGCTGCGCGAGGAGGCCTGGCGGCTGCTCGCCCTCGCCCTGTACCGGGCGGGACGGCAGGGCGACGCCCTCGGAGCGCTGCGCCGGGCGCGCACGTTGCTCCGCGAGGAGCTCGGGCTCGACCTCGGCACGACCCTCCAGCGTCTAGAGCGTGACATCCTCGCCCAGGCGGCGCACCTGGACACCCCGGCGCCGGACTCTTCGCCGTCCGGCGCACGCGCGCTGGAGACCTCGACGCTGCGGGTGGTCATCGCCGACGACCAGGCCCTCGTCCGTACCGGGCTGCGGGTCATCATGGAGAGCGAGCCGGGCCTTGAGCTGGTCGGCGAGGCCGTTGACGGCGAGCAGGCCATCGCGCTGATCCGCCGCACCCAGCCCGACCTGGTGCTCATGGACATCTCCATGCCCCGGCTGGACGGCCTGGCGGCGGCCCGCCGCGTCCTGGCCGACGCCGTCCCGCCGAAGGTGATCATGATGACCACCTTCGGCACCGACGACAACCTGTACGCGGCCCTGCGCGCGGGAGTCAGCGGTTTCGTGCTGAAGACCTCGGCGCCCGAGCAGCTCATCGCGGCCATCCGCGCCGCCGCGGCCGGGGACGCGCTGATCGACCCCGCCGTGACGACCCGGCTCATCGCCACCTTCGCCGGGCAGGGCGACCCGGCCGTCCCGCACGGGTTGAAGGGGCTGTCCGACAGCGACCTGGACCTCGTGAAGCTGGTGGCGCGCGGCCTGACCAACGAGCAGGTCGCGGGGACGCTGGCGGTGCCGGAGGACGCGGTGGCCACCGCGATCGCCTCCGTCCTCGACCGGCTCGGCCTGTTCGACCGCGCCCAGCTCGTCATCCTGGCCTACGAGTCCGGCCTGATCAGCCCGGGGGCGTGACACCCCACGCCCCGGGCGCGACGTAGCGCGCCCGTCACCCGCGAGGTCCTCGCGGCCGACCACCCGCAAGGTCTCCTCGTGCCCACCACCCGCAAGGTCCTCGTGCCTTTCACCCGCGAGGTCCTCGCGGCCGACCACACGTAAGGTGGAGACCGTGCCACAACTGCGTATAGCCCTGGCCCAGACCAACCCGGCGGTGGGCGACCTGTCCGCCAACGCCGCCAAGCTCGTCGAGTGGACCCGCCGCGCAGCCGACCGCGGCGCGCACCTCGTCGTGTTCACCGAGATGTTCCTCACCGGGTATCCCGTGGAGGACCTGGTGCTCCGCACGTCGTTCGTCGACGCCTCGATCGCGACGCTGGAGGCCACCGCCGCCCGGCTGGCCGGCGAGGGCCTCGGCGACATCCCGGTGGTCGTCGGGTACGTCGACCGCTCGAGGGTCGCCCCGCGCACCGGGCAGCCCAAGGGCGCGCCGCTGGACGCCGCCGCGCTGCTGCACCGCGGCCGCGTCGTCACCCGCACGGCCAAGCACCACCTGCCCAACTACGGGGTGTTCGACGAGTACCGCTACTTCGTCCGCGGCGACCGGCTCCCGATCTTCCGCCTCCACGGCGTCGACGTCGCCATCGCCGTGTGCGAGGACCTCTGGCAGGACGGCGGCCCGGTGTCGGCCGTGGCCCAGGCGGGCGCGGGGCTGCTCGTGGTGCCCAACGCCTCGCCGTACGAGCGCGAGAAGGACGACGTACGGCTGGAGCTGTGCGCCGGCCGCGCCCGTGAGGCCGGATGCGCGCTCGCCTACGCCAACCAGGTCGGCGGCCAGGACGAGCTCATCTTCGACGGCGACTCCATCGTGGTGGACGCCGGGGGCGGGCTGGTCGCGCGGGCGGGCCAGTTCCGCGAGGAGCTCCTGGTCGCCGACCTCGACCTGCCGCTCGCCGATCCCGGGGCCCGGCCCGGTTCGTTCCCCGTGGACGCCGGAGACGGCACCACGATCACCGTCGAGCGGCTGGAGCTGTCGGCCGAGCCACTGCCCGCCTACGCTCCCGAGCCCGCGAGCGTCGCCCCGCGCCTCGACGACCTGGAAGAGGTCTATTCGGCGCTGGTCCTCGGCGTGCGCGACTACTTCACGAAGAACGGCTTCGGGTCGGTCATCCTCGGCCTGTCGGGAGGCATCGACTCGGCGCTGACCGCCACGATCGCCGCCGACGCGGTCGGCCCCGACCGGGTCCACGTCGTGCTCATGCCTTCGCGCCACTCCTCCGACCACTCGGTGGGCGACGCGCGCGACCTGGTCGAGCGGCAGGGGCTCCACGCCCGGCTGGTCCCCATCGAGGGCATCGTCGACGCCTTCGAGAAGGAGGTCGACCTGCACGGCCTGGCCGCCGAGAACCTCCAGGCGCGGGTGCGCGGCATGCTGCTCATGGGGCTGTCGAACGAGCACGGCCACCTCGTGCTGACCACGGGCAACAAGAGCGAGCTGGCCACCGGCTACTCCACGCTCTACGGCGACTCGGCCGGCGGCTTCGCCCCGATCAAGGACGTCCTGAAGACCATGGTCTGGCGGCTCTCGACCTGGCGCAACGCGCAGGCCGGGCGCGGGGGCGACCTGCTGCACCACTTCGCCGTGCCGCCCATCCCGGAGGACTCCATCACCAAGGAGCCCAGCGCCGAGCTGCGGCCCGGCCAGCGCGACACCGACTCGCTGCCGCCCTACGACGTGCTCGACCGGCTGCTGGCCGACTATGTCGAGCACGACATGGGCAAGGGGGAGCTGGTCGCGGCCGGGCACGACGCGGAGCTGGTGGCGAGGGTGATCCGCCTGGTCGACCTCGCGGAGTACAAGCGCCGGCAGTATCCCCCGGGCCCGAAGATCACCCCGAAGAACTTCGGCCGCGACCGGCGCCTGCCCATCACCAACCGCTGGCGGGAGACCCCCGCCACCTGATGCCGGCGGCTCAGGTGGCGCGGCGGCTCACGGGCGAAGACCCCCGAGGACCTGGTCGGTGACGCGTTCGGCCAGGTCGGCGGGGAGCTCGCCGTCGGTGTCGCCCCACTTGGTGAAGAACAGCATCGCGCCGGTCAGTGCGGCCATCGCCACCTCGACGTCGACGTCGGCGCGCAGTTCGCCCGAGTCGACGCCTCGCTGGATGATCCCCCTGAGTGCCTCCCGCCGGGGCTTGATCGCGATCTCGCGGAAGCGCTCCGCCAGGTTCGGGAAGCGGTCGGACTCGCTCAGCGCGATGTTCATGATGCAGCGGGTGCGGCGGTCGTGCGACTCGCGTTGCATGGCCGCCAGGTAGCGGACCACGTTCTCGCGCACGGACGTACCGTCGAGCTCCGGTAGCGGGGCCTTCAGGGTGGCCAGCGCGTCGACCACGAGGTCCTCCTTGCTGGACCATCGGCGGTAGATCGTCGTCTTGCCGACACCCGCCCGCGCGGCGATCGCCTCGATGGAGAGCTCGGCCACACCGCTGCCTTCGGCGATCAGGTCGATCGTCGCGTCGACGATGGCCTTCTCCGCCTTCTCGCTGCGGGGACGGCCCGGCGTGCGGGCCGTCCCCATCTGCTCATTCACCATGATCAGCTCACACTACTGCCGGTTCCTTGCTTTCCGGTCGCGCGACCGGGGTCTCGGGCGCGTGCTTGCCGGGCAGCCACTTCGCCACCACGGCCGCGCCGATCAGCGCCACCACCGCGCCGGCCAGGGCGGTCACGTGCATGCCGTCCATGAATGCCTGCTTGGCGGGGGCGATCAGTGTGGCGCCCTTGGGCCCGAGCGCCTGCGCGGCGCCCATGGTGGCCGTGATCGACTCACCCGCCGCGTGCCGGAGGTTCTCCGGGAGGACGGTCAGCGAGCTCGCCACGTTCTCGCGGTAGGTGGCGGACAGCAGCGAGCCGAGGATGGCGACGCCGAGCGCGCCGCCGACCTGGCGGACGGTGTTGGTCATGGCCGAGCCCACGCCGGCCTTCTCGCGGGGCAGCGAGGACATGACGGCCTCGGTCGCGGGCGGGTTGATGTTGGCCATCGCGGCGCCCTGGACGAAGCCGATGAGCTCGAAGACCCAGATCGAGGTCTCCACCTGGAGGAACGAGTAGCTCGCCAGCGCGGCGGCCACGATCACCAGGCTCGTGGTGGCGACGACCTTGGCGCCGAACCGCCGGACCATCTGGGCGCTCAGCGGCGAGAAGATGAGCTGCGCCGCCGCGAACGGCAGCACGAGCGCGCCGGCCTGCAACGGGGAGTACCCCTTGACGATCTGCAGGTAGAACGCCAGGAAGAACATCACGCCCATCATCGAGAAGAACACGAGCCCGACGCTGGCGACGGCCGTGGAGAACCTCGGGATGGCGAAGTACCGGACGTCGAATGCGGGGTGGGCCGTCCTGCGCTCGTGCCAGACGAAGGCCGCGAGCACCGCGACGCCCGCCAGGGTGGGGGCCCAGACCTCGGGGTCGGTGACCGTGCCGAGCTCGCCGCCCTTGATGATGCCGTAGACGACGCCGACCAGTCCGATGATGGACAGGAGCACGCCCAACGGGTCGAGCTGGGCCTTGTCGGGGTTCCGCGACTCGGGCACCAGGGCCGCGATCAGGATGGAGCTGATGATCACGACGGGCACGTTGACCAGGAAGACCGAGCCCCACCAGAAGTGCTCAAGCAGCACGCCGCCGGTGATCGGGCCGATGGCGATGGCCAGGCCGACGCCTCCCGCCCAGATGCCGATCGCCTTGCCGCGCTCCGCGGGAGCGAAGGCGTTGGAGATGATCGCCAGCGTGGCCGGCATGACGGCCGCGCCGCCGAGGCCCATGGCGGCCCGCGCGAAGATCAGCTGGGTCGGATCCGTCGAGTAGGCGCTGGCCAGGGATGCCAGGCCGAACAGCACCATGCCGACCTGGAGCATGCGCTTGCGCCCGAACCTGTCACCCAGGACCCCGAAGGTGAACAGCAGGCCGGCGAAGACGAGGGTGTAGGAGTTGATGGCCCATTCGAGCTGGCTCTGCGTGGCCCCTAGCCCCGCCACCGGGTCGGAGATCACCTTCAGCGCGACGTTGAGAATGGTGTTGTCGAGAACGATCGCCAGCAGGCTGAACACCATCACGCCGAGGATCTGCCATCGGCGTGGGTGACCTGTCGGTTGTTCCACTATGCCCCCAAAGCACGGTTTTCACGGATATTTCGATACGGCGGTGTTTCGCTACGCTACCGTAGCGCTTCTTAATTCGATACGCAACCGTACCGTTTCGATATTTATCGGGGGTGTACGAGGGGTTTCGTCCGGGTTACGGTCGGCACCCTCCTGGGGGCTGGCCGAGGCCCGCGAAGTGACGCGGATCTCGGGTCTGAGGGGATGGGCAGGAGTCGTCCCGGGTGTTGCTATAAGGGTCAGACGTGCGATGATCTGACCGTCCGGGGACGCCACAAGGGCGCCTCGAGGCCTGGAGGGATCCACGATGTCCTCTACGTCAGTTTCCAGCTCGTCGACCGCGCTCTACGGCGGCAAAGCTGGGCGAAGAGTGACCGTCCGCGACATCTCAGCCGCCAAGGAGCGCGGTGAGAGATGGCCGATGGTCACCGCCTACGACGCGATGACGGCGAGAGTCTTCGACGAGGCCGGCATTCCGGTCATGCTCGTCGGCGATTCGGCGGCGATGGTGGTGTACGGCTACGACTCCACCCTTCCCGTCTCCGTCGACGACCTCATCCCGCTGACGGCCGCGGTGGTACGCGGCTCGTCGCGCGCGCTGGTGGTCGCCGACCTCCCGTTCGGCTCCTATCAGTCGTCACCCCAGCAGGCGCTGGAGTCGGCGGCCAGGTTCATGAAGGAGGCGGGCGCCCACGCGGTCAAACTGGAGGGCGGGCGCCGCGTCCTCCCGCAGATCGAGACGCTGGTCTCGGCCGGCATCCCCGTCATGGGCCACCTCGGCCTGACCCCGCAGTCGGTCAACGCCTTCGGCGGCTACCGCGTGCAGGGTCGCGGCCAGTCCGGCGACGAGCTCATGGCCGACGCCAAGGCCCTGGAGCACGCGGGAGCCTTCGCCGTCGTGCTCGAATGCGTGCCCGCCGACCTCGCCGCGCGGGTCACCTCCGCGCTGTCGGTGCCCACCATCGGCATCGGCGCGGGCCCCTCGTGCGACGCGCAGGTGCTCGTCTGGCAGGACCTCATGGGCCTCACCCCGCATCCGGCGAAGTTCGTGAAGAAGTACTTCGACCTGGCCGGGGAGATGGACCACGCGGTCCGCGCCTTCGCCGACGAGGTGGCCTCCGGCGCCTTCCCCACCGCGGAGCACAGCTACAGCTGATCTCCCACTCCGGGGCCGGTCACCCCCGGCTCCGGAGCCCGTCATCGGCGACGTGCCAAACGCCGACTCCATTCCCCAATCTCAGACCCGCGCGCTGTCCCGCATCAACCCCAACACGGGCCCCGTCCACCCCCGAAGGAGCGGACGGGCCCTTAACAGCCGAAGCTCTCGCATGAAAGAGCCCTGCGGACCTAACCTGAGCTTGCGAACATCAGGAGGTGCAGGGCTATGCACGACGCTAGCACGGAGCCCGGCGCGCGGCTCCGAGAGCTGCGCAAACGGCGTGGGCTCACCCAAGAAGAGCTCGCCGAACTGGCCGGCCTGTCCGTCCCCGTCATCAAGAAAATCGAGCAGGGCGGCACCGCCCGCATGGAAACCTACCGCCAGATCGCGAAAGTCCTCGGTGTCACCACCGTCTGGTTCGTGGCCGCAGGCCCCCCACGCCCCACCGTCGATACCGGCGACGACACCGTGCTCACCGAGATGCGCGCCGCCCTCATCCCTCCGATCGGGCTCAACGGCATGCCCATCATCGGCACCGCCGACCACGACGACGTCGCACTCCCCCGGCTCGCCGAGGCCGCGGCCGCCGTCACCCGGGCCTACCACGCCGACCGGTACGACGACCTCGCGCACCTGCTGCCAGCCCTGGTCCGGTCCGCTCACTACCACGTCGCCCACTTCGACGACGGCGCCGACCGGACCCAAGCCCACCGTTTGCGCTCGGCCGTGCTCGGGCTGGCCGGCCGCTACCTCATTCAGATCCGCGCCCACGACCTGGCGCTGTTCACGCTTCAGGAAGCGGCACGCGACGCCAACACCGCAGGCGACCCTGCCCTCGCCGCATCCGCGGTGTCGTCGCAGGCGTGGGCCATGCTGCGGCAAGGCCGCTTCGACGAGGTGGAACAGCTGTGCTCCGGCGCCGCCGACCAGATCGAGCCGAAGATGTCCACCGCGACCCCCGACGAACTCGCCGCGTGGGGGTGGATGCTCATCCGGGCCAGCGCCGGGGCGATCCGCAACAACCGGCCCGAGGAGGCCGACGAATACCTCGGCCTCGCGAAGACCGCCGGGGCCAGGCTCGGCCGTGAGCACGACCTTGGCGGGCAGAAGGCGTTCGGTCCGCTGACCGTCGCGCTGCTGGAACCTGAGAACGCCATGATCGAAGGCCGGCCAGACAGGGCACTGCAGGCGATGGACGACCTGCCGCGCGGCGTCGGCCGTACCGACCCCTCCACGTT
>NZ_JBEZFH010000173.1:0-16559 GCF_040649355.1 Sphaerisporangium sp. NPDC049002
CCCCGACGCCGTACGTACCGCCCACCCGGGCGCCGAGTGGCTGGCGCGCGCCGAGAAGGCCCTGGGCGAGGCGCTGGAGCTGACGGGCGGTGAGGCCGAGCTGGACACCGCCGTGACGAAGGTGATCTACTCGCGCCGGTTCTACAACAACGCGGTCGAGGTGACCCGGCAGGCCCAGCGCCGCTGGCTTGCCCGCACGCTGCGCCTGGCCGGCCACACCGAGTACCCGTCGTACTTCGAGATCGACGACGACGAGCCCGCGTCGTTCGCCCAGCAGTCCTGACGGGCCGTCCGCGCGCCCGTCCGTCCTCACCGGTGGCCTCCATGACGCTTCCTTCGCCTCCCGCTGGGAACATGACCTGCGCTTTGCTCCAGCGTGGCTGTGAATCGACGGAACTTCCTGCGCACCAGCGGAAACCTGTCGCCAACCATCGGTAAGCTCATGGCGTTTTAGGAGAAATCGGGAGGAGCCGGGCTGTGCGGGTAAAACGGATGATTGGCATCGCGCTTGCGGGAACCGCCGTTCTAGCGCCCGCGGTGGCGTGCTCGTCATCCGGCGGGGCCACGCCGGCCTCCGGGGGAGCCCAGCCCGTCGGGACGGCGGCGGCGACCCCCTCACCGCCGCCCGAGCACCCGTTCACCGGGCAGCCGGTGGCGAGCCGCAGGCCGGTGCTGGCCGTGAAGATCGAGAACACCTCGTCCGGCAAGCCGCAACTCGGCCTGCGCAGCGCCGACCTCGTGTTCGTCGAGCAGGTCGAGGGCGGGCTGACCCGTCTGATGGCGGTCTTCTCCTCCAAGATCCCCGAGAAGGTCGGCCCCGTCCGCAGCGCGCGCATCTCCGACCTGCACCTGCTGCCGATGTTCGGCAAGCCCGCCCTGGCCTACTCGGGCGTGCAGACCAGGATGGTCCCCCTGGTCAGGGCGGCGTCGCTGTTCGACGTCTCCGACAGCGCCGCGCCCGGCGCGTATTTCCGCCAGCCCGGACGGGTCGCCCCGTACAACCTGTTCGCCGACACCAAGAAGCTGCTGGCGGGGGCGCCCAAGGCGACCAAGGCCAAGGACATCGGCCTGGAATTCGGCGACGCGCCCGAGGGTGGAACCCCCAAAAAGTCATTTTCCGTAAAATATCCGGCAGCCAATTTCACGTTCACCTGGTCCGCCGCCCAGAAGCGCTGGCTGGTCACGCAGGACGGCAAGAAGGACATGGCGGCCGAGGGAGGCCAGCTCGGCGCCCCCACGATCGTCATCCAGTACGCCAAGACCACCAGGTCGGAGTTCCACGACTTCACCGGCAGCTACACGCCGCTGATCCAGACGACGGGCACCGGCAAGGCGGTCGTCCTGCGCGATGGCAAGGCCTACAAGGCGGAATGGTCGCGCTCGTCGGAGAAGGCGGGCACCATGTTCACCACCGAGGGCGGCGAGCCGATGACGTTCAGCCGGGGCCAGGTGTGGATCGTGCTCGCGGCTCCGAAGCCCGTGCAGCCCTGAGCCCGCCGCGCGAACCCGTCCGCGTGACCCCCTCGACCTCGGGTCTCACTCCCGGAAGGGAGGCGGGGTCGTACACCGTGTCAACGATGCCCCGAACATGTGACATCCGGACCGTCAAGGGCCATGCTGATCAGCGCCTAACATGGGACGGGAACCCATTGTCGCGCCCGTGAGGAAAGACCGTGTCCAGCAGCACCCCCGAAGTCACCGACACCGCCGTCACCGGCACCGCCCGCGTGAAGCGCGGCATGGCCGAGATGCTCAAGGGCGGCGTCATCATGGACGTCGTCACCCCCGAGCAGGCCAAGATCGCTGAGGACGCCGGCGCGGTCGCCGTCATGGCCCTTGAGCGTGTGCCCGCCGACATCCGCGCCGAGGGTGGCGTGTCGCGCATGAGCGACCCCGACATGATCGACGGCATCATCGCGGCCGTCTCCATCCCCGTCATGGCCAAGGCCCGCATCGGCCACCTCGTCGAGGCCCAGGTGCTCCAGGCCATCGGCGTCGACTACGTCGACGAGTCCGAGGTGCTCACCCCCGCCGACGAGGCCAACCACATCGACAAGTGGGCCTTCACCGTGCCCTTCGTCTGCGGGGCGACCAACCTCGGCGAGGCCCTGCGCCGCATCGCCGAGGGCGCCGCGATGATCCGCTCCAAGGGAGAGGCCGGCACCGGCAACGTCGTCGAGGCCACCCGCCACATGCGCCAGATCCGCGGCGACATCAAGCGCCTGGCCGCCCTCGACGAGGCCGAGCTCTACGCCGCCGCCAAGGAGCTGCGCGCGCCGTACGAGCTCGTCGCCGAGATCGCCAAGACCGGCAAGCTGCCCGTCGTGCTGTTCACCGCGGGCGGCATCGCCACCCCGGCCGACGCCGCCATGATGATGCAGCTCGGCGCCGAGGGCGTCTTCGTCGGCTCGGGTATCTTCAAGTCCGGTGACCCGGCCAAGCGCGCGGCCGCGATCGTCAAGGCCACCACGTTCTACGACGACCCCGACGTCATCGCCAAGGTCTCGCGCGGCCTGGGCGAGGCCATGGTCGGCATCAACCTCGCGAACCTTCCCGAGTCCGAGCGCCTGGCCACCCGGGGCTGGTAGCCCTCCGGGGCAGCCCGGACTCTCATTCCGCCTTCCCGGCGCCGCGTTCCGCGGTGCTGGGAAGGCGTGATGCTGATCGTCCGGAAATATCCCCTCTGACCTGGGTGTCCTTATACCCGGCGTTTGCTGTGAATAGTTAATGATCGTCATGTGCTCGACAGGCGATCGTTCCTCGTGATGGGGCTGGCAGCGGGAGTGCCGCCCATGCGGGTCTCCTATGGCGACCCCTTCACGCTCGGCGTGGCCTGTGGCGATCCCGCCCCCGACGGCTTCGTCATGTGGACGCGCCTGGCGCCCGTGCCTCTCGCCGAGGACGGGTTCGGAGGCATGCCCCCCGCCCCTGTGCCGGTCTACTGGGAGATCGCCACCGACCCGGCCTGCGCGAACGTCGTACGGCGCGGCACCGAGGAGGCCGCGCGCGAGTGGGCGCACAGCGTGCACGCCGAGGTCACAGGGCTCGATCCCGGCCGCGAGTACTGGTACCGCTTCAAGGCCGGGCCCTACGTCTCGCCGATCGGGCGGGCGCTCACCGCTCCCGCGCCCGGCACACTGCCGAGGTCGCTCAACCTGGCCGTCACCTCGTGCGCCAACTACCAGCACGGGCACTTCACCGTCTACACGCGGATGGCGCAGGAACGCCCCGACCTGATCCTGCACCTCGGCGACTACATCTACGAGTACGGCAAGGGCGAGCAGAAGTGCCCCGGCGGCAACGTGCGCGACCACGAGGGGCCGGAGGCCCGCACGCTGAGCGACTACCGGCGCAGGCACGCGCTGTACAAGACCGACCCCGAGCTGCGGGCGGCGCACGCGGCCGCGCCGTGGGTCGCGATCATGGACGACCACGAGGTCCGCAACAACTGGACGAAGCTGCTGCCGGCCGACCGGCGCGAGGCCGCGTTCCGCGCCTACTACGAGCACATGCCGCTGCGCCGGGCCGCCCAGCCCAAGGGACCGGCCATCCAGCTCTACCGGCGGCTGCGGTGGGGGAGCCTGGCGACCCTCCACATGCTGGACACCCGCCAGTACCGCGACGGCTACCTCTGCGGCTCGGCCGGCTTCAAGGACTGCCCGGAGTCCATGGACCCCGCCCGTACGATCACCGGGGCCGCGCAGGAGCGCTGGCTCCTCGAAGGCTTCCACGAGTCCAAGGCGCTGTGGGACGTCATCGGCCAGCAGATCTTCTTCGGCCGGCGCGACAAGCGTCCCGGCTCTGGCCTGGTGGTCAGGCAGGACGCCTGGGACGGGTACTCCGGGTCGCGGACCAGGGTCACCCGCGGCTGGGTCGACGCGGGGGTGCGCAACGCCATCGTGCTGACCGGGGACGTGCACTCGCACTGGGCCGGTGAGCTCGCCCTCGACTACGACGACCCCGACTCGCGCGTGGTGGGCACCGAGCTCGCCGTCACCTCGATCACCAGCGGTGGCGACGGCCACGACGCCGACCCAGCCAGGGACTCGCTGCTGGCCAAGAACCCGCACCTGAAATTCCACCTCAGACGCCGCGGCTACCTCATGGTCAAGATCGAGCCCACCGCGCTCACCGCGGACTTCAAGATCGTTCGGTACGTCAGCGCCCCGGGCGCCCCGGTGCTGACGGCGGCCACGTTCGTCGTCGCGGACCGCTTCCCCGGACTGCTCCGCCAGACCTGACCCGGCCGCTCCGTCGCAGGGAAGTCCCGGGCGGTTTGGGGCGTTGTTCCGCATGGCCGTACGCTTTCGAGACGCATGCGTCCCTATGTGGGACCGGCGTGCCGTGGCGCTTCCGTACCCCTCGGAGAACCGAGCGGGGGCCAGACCGGCGACCCGGGGCCCCACGGCACCTGAGCATTCGAGCAGTGATCGGCTCGATCAGTGATTGGGAGGAACACCGGTGACCTCTGCGCCGATGATCGGCGTGCTCGCCCTCCAGGGCGACGTGCGTGAACACGTCAGGTCCCTGGAGGCGGTGGGCGCGAGGGCCGTGGCCGTCCGCCGCATGGCGGAGCTCGAAGCGGTGGACGCGCTGGTGATCCCCGGTGGCGAGTCCACGACCATCTGGAAGCTGGCCGAGGCGTTCGAGCTGCTCGAACCGCTGCGCATGCGCGTCAAGTCGGGCATGCCGACCTACGGATCCTGCGCCGGCATGATCATGCTGGCGGACTCCATCGAGGGCGGCATCGCGGGGCAGCAGACGCTCGGCGGCATCGACATGGTGGTGCGCCGCAACGCCTTCGGCCGCCAGGTCGACTCTTTTGAGGCATCCTTGGATTTCGCGGGGCGCGGTCTCATGCGCGCCATCTTCATCCGGGCTCCCTGGGTCGAGTCGGTGGGCGCGGACGTCGAGGTGCTGGGACTGGCCGAGCCGGGAGATAGGATCGTCGCGGTCCGGCAGGGACCTCTGCTCGCGACGTCCTTCCATCCCGAGCTGACCGGGGACACGCGGGTTCATTCGTATTTTGTCGAGATGGTGAGGGAGCTCTAGCCGATGTCCGGCCACTCCAAATGGGCGACGACGAAGCACAAGAAAGCCGTGATCGACGCCAAGCGCGGCAAGCTTTTCGCCAAGCTCATCAAGAACATCGAGGTGGCGGCCCGGACGGGTGGTCCTGACCCCGAGGGCAACCCGACCCTCTACGACGCCATCCAGAAGGCGCGCAAGAGCTCGGTCCCGGTCGACAACATCGAGCGCGCGCGCAAGCGCGGCGGCGGCCTGGAGGCCGGTGGCGCCGACTGGCAGACGATCATGTACGAGGGCTACGCGCCTGGCGGAGTCGCGGTGCTCGTCGAGTGCCTCACCGACAACCGCAACCGCGCGGCCTCCGAGGTCCGTGTCGCCATGACGCGCAACGGCGGCTCGATGGCCGACCCCGGCTCGGTGTCCTACATGTTCAACCGCAAGGGCGTGGTGATCGTCCCCAAGGGCGACCTCGGTGAGGACGACGTGCTGACCGCCGTCCTCGACGCGGGCGCCGAGGAGGTCAACGACCTGGGCGACTCCTTCGAGGTCGTCTCCGAGGCCGGTGACCTCGTCCCGGTGCGCAAGGCCCTGCAGGACGCCGGCATCGACTACGACTCGGCCGAGAGCGGCTTCATGCCCACGCTCAGCGTCCCCCTCGACGAGGACTCCGCGCGCAAGGTCTTCCGTCTCATCGACGCCCTTGAGGACAGCGACGACGTCCAGAACGTCTACGCCAACTTCGACGTCTCCGACGACGTCCTGGCGAAGCTCGACTAGCCGGCCGAGCCCGCCGTCACCCCCGGCCGTGCCGGGGGTGACGCGTCTTTCCCTGATCCGTACGGCGACGGGCCAGGTGGGCGCGGGAAAATAATTCGACCGGGTCCGGGCGGTCGCCATAGGTTTGGCCGTTGTGGAGATCCGTGATGTGACGGCCGATGACCTCGACGCCGTGCTCGACAGCCGTAAGCGGGCCTTCGGCCCCCTCCCCGCGAGCAGCGTGGAGCCGTGGCGGGCCATGGTGACGCCGACCCTGGCCGAGGGGCGCTATCTCGGGGTCTTCGACGGCGGGCGCCTGATCGGCACGAGCAGGATCAACCGTTACGACCAGTGGTGGCACGGCCGTCCGCTGTCGATGGGCGGCGTGGCGAGCGTCACGGTGGCGCCCGAGGAGCGCGGGCGCGGAGTGGGCCGCTTCCTGATGCGGGGGACGCTGGAGCGCTGCGCCGAGCTCGGCCACGTCGCCTCCGCGCTGTACCCCGCGACCACCCCGCTGTACCGGAGCCTCGGCTGGGAGCACGCCGGGGCGCGTAACAGGATCACGGTGCCCGCCGAGGCCCTTCGCACGCTGAGCGCCCCCGACGGCGGCGTCAAGTTGAGGCGCATGGGCCCCGACGACGCCCCCGAGCTCAGGAGCGTGCTCGACCGCGTCTACGCCGCCACGCGCGCCTCGGGGCCTCTCGGCTGGGAGGAGCGCGTCGCCCGCCTGTGGCTCTCCGGCGAGGACGACTTCGCCTACCTCGCCGACGACGGCTTCGTCCTCTACCGCTGGCACGACGGGGACATCGACGTCGACAACCTCGTGGCCGGGTCGGAGGCGACGGCGAGGGCGCTGTGGTCGCTCGTGGGAACGGCCTCGTCCATGGCCACGACGGTCACGGCCAGCGTCGAGCCCGACGACCCGATGCTGTGGCTGCTGCGCGAGCGCTCGTACGACACGGTGAAGCAGACCCGCTGGATGTTCCGCCTCGTCGACCTGGCCGCCGCCGTCGGCCTGCGCGGCTACCCGGCCGGCGTCTCGGCCGAGACGGTCGTCGAGGTGGACGATCCGCAGCGTCCCGCCAACTCGGGCGCGTGGCGCCTGTCGATCTCCTCCGGCGGCGGCACGGCCACCGCCACCACGGCGCCTCCCGGCGCGGATGTGCCCCGCCTGTCCATCGGAGGCATGTCCGCCCTGTTCGCGGGCGTCCCGACGAGCACGCTCCGCCGCGCCGGGCTTCTCGCGGGCGGCGCGCCCGGCACCGACGACCTCCTCGACACCGCCTTCGCCGCCAGGCCTTACATGATCGACTACTTCTGACCGGGCCTGCCCGCCCCTCGCAGGCGCGGCGTGTCGGTGGTGCGCCGCCGCGGCGGCCGGGGTAGAGTTCGGGGCCGAACAGGTGTTCGGCGTTTCACGGGAGGCTTGCCGGTGCGGCTACCTGAGCTGCGGGTGATGGGGGTCGACCCAGGGCTGACCCGCTGCGGTCTCGGTGCCGTCGAGGGGCGCGCGGGCGCCCCGCTTGAGCTGGTCAAGGTCGGGGTCGCGCGCAGCCCCGCCGGCGACGACATCGGCGCGCGCCTCGTCGCGATCGAGGCCGAGATCGAGCGCTGGCTCGACGAGGTGAGGCCGGACGCCGTCGCGGTCGAGCGGGTCTTCAGCCAGAGCAACCTGCGCACCGTCATGGGCACCGCCCAGGCCTCCGCCGTGGCCATCGTCTGCGCCGCCCGCCGCGGCCTTCCGGTCGCGCTCCACACGCCTTCCGAGGTCAAGGCGGCGATCACGGGGTACGGCAACGCCGACAAGGTCCAGGTGGGCGCCATGGTCACCCGCCTTCTGCGGCTCGACGCCATGCCCAGGCCCGCGGACGCCGCCGACGCCCTGGCACTCGCCATCTGCCACATCTGGCGTGGCGGCACGCAGAACCGCCTCGCCGAGGCCGTCGCCAAGGCCAAGGCCGCCCGCCCGTCCCGCGCTTCCGGCGCGCCCGGTGGCGGACGGGCCGGATCCACGAAGGGAGCGGCCCTGTGATCGCCTCGATCTCCGGGCGCGTCGCCGCGATCGCCCCCGACTCGGCCGTGGTCGAGGTCGGCGGCGTCGGCATGCTCGTCCACTGCGCGTCCGGCACGCTGGCGACCCTTCGCACGGGCGAGGAGACCCGGCTCGCCACCTCGCTGGTGGTCCGCGAGGATTCCCTGACGCTGTTCGGCTTCGGCACCGACGACGAGCGCACGGTCTTCGAGCTGCTCCAGACCGCGTCGGGCGTCGGTCCCAGGCTGGCGCTGGCCATGCTGGCCGTCCACCCGCCGAACGCCCTGCGGGTCGCGGTCGCGAGCGCCGACGTCAAGGCGCTCACCATGGTCCCCGGCATCGGGCAGAAGGGCGCGCAGCGCATCATCCTGGAGCTGAAGGACAAGCTCGGCACGCCCGACGCGGCGCTGGCCGCCGCGCTCAACGGGCAGGCCAAGCAGCCCGCCTGGCGCGAGCAGGTGCACTCCGGCCTCGTCGGGCTCGGCTACTCGGCGAGGGACGCCGACGAGGCGATCGCGATCGTCTCCCCGGAGGCCGACGCCGAGGTGGCCGCCGGGCGCGCCCCCGCGGTCGCGGTGCTGCTGAAGGCGGCCCTGCGGGCCCTGAGCGTGCGATAGGGGCCCTGCGTGAGCCTGGACAGAGACCTTGTGTCGCCGGACGCCGAGGGCGACGAGCAGGCGATCGAGTCGGCGCTGCGCCCCAAGCGGCTGGGTGAGTTCATCGGCCAGGGAAGGGTGCGCGAGCAGCTCTCCTTGGTGCTCGAAAGCGCGCTGCGCCGCAACCGGCCGCCCGACCACGTGCTGATGAACGGCTCGCCGGGGCTCGGCAAGACCACGCTCGCCATGATCATCGCGGCGGAGCTCGGCATGCCCCTCAGGCTGACCTCCGGGCCCGCGCTCGAACGGGCGGGTGACCTGGCGGCGATCCTGTCGACCCTGTCCGAGGGCGAGGTGCTGTTCATCGACGAGATCCACCGCATGGCGCGCCCCGCCGAGGAGATGCTCTACCTCGCCATGGAGGACTTCCGGGTCGACATCGTGGTCGGCAAGGGGCCGGGGGCCACCGCGATCCCACTGGAGATCGCCCCGTTCACTCTGGTGGGGGCCACGACGCGCGCGGGCCTGCTGCCCGCCCCGCTGCGCGACAGGTTCGGCTTCGTCGCCCATCTGGACTTCTACGACGTCGACGAGCTGGAGCAGGTGCTTCGCCGTTCGGCGCGACTGCTCTCGCTGGACCTTCCCGAGGAGGGCGCCCACGAGATCGCGCGGCGGTCCCGCGGCACGCCCCGCATCGCCAACCGCCTGCTCAGGCGGGTGCGCGACTTCGCCGAGGTGCGCACCGACGGCCTCATCACCCGGGACATCGCCTCGGCCGCGCTCAACCTCTACGAGGTCGACGCCGAAGGGCTCGACCGGCTCGACCGGGCCGTGCTGGGCGCCCTGCTGCGCAAGTTCGGGGGCGGTCCCGTCGGGCTGTCCACGCTGGCCGTGGCCGTGGGGGAGGAGCCCGAGACCGTCGAGGTCGTCGCCGAGCCCTTCCTCGTACGGCAGGGTCTGCTCGCCCGCACCCCCCGGGGCCGCGTGGCCACCGCGTCCGCCTGGTCCCACCTCGGCCTGACCCCTCCGCCGGACGCCTTCGGCGCGATGGGCCACCCGATGCTCTTCGACGATCCCGGCCCGGTCACCTGACCAGGGCGGCCGATCCGAGACCGGTTAAAGGCGGGACTTCGCGACAATTCGGTCTCGAAGCCTGAGGGTGGTCCGGTCCTCGCCGAACTCGTCCTGACTGGCGGACTTTACAATGATCTTCGGTGCCTCCGGTGAACCGCGTCGGCCTTCGCCGCTGGTCCGGCCAGGTGAGCCCCGTGTACTCCCTGCTCCGGGGGCGCCCCCGTGACCGGTCCCTCCACGACGGCTGAAAGTTTCAAGCCTGCCGTATCGGCTGGTCACAGATCGGTGACAACGGGAACTTTCCAGCGTGCCGGAGCGTGGGTTCGTTGCCGGGGTTTGACAAGCTCGCCTAAACTCCGTGGCTTGGCTGGCTGTGTACGCTGACATGATCAGAGTGTGGCCGTGCCGTTCGTCGCCAGACATCCGGCGCCAGGCCGGTCAGTTCTTACCGGAAGGAAGCCCCGTGCAGGGCCTTGGATCGTTCGTGCCACTGATCTTGCTGGTCGTGGTCTTTTACTTCCTGCTCATCCGGCCGCAGCGCAAGCGGCAGCAGGAGCAGGCGCAGATGCAGAGCAGCCTCACTCCGGGCACCAGTGTCATGACCACCACCGGCCTGTTCGCGACCGTCTCGGCGATCCAGGACGACGACGTGATCCTGGAGATCGCGCCCGGCATCGAGACCCGGTGGACCAAGGCGGCCATCGGCCGCGTGCTGACGCCGGTGGAGGAGGAGACGGTGGACAATGGAGAAGGCGTCCGGGACACCGTCACCGACGAGACGGTGATCGACACCCCTGAGCACAGGGGAGACGAGGGCTCGACTAATCAGAAGTCCTGAGTAGGCTCACCGCAAACCCCTTGACGAAAGAACTGACCACCAGTGGCCCCATCGACCAGCAGCCAGAGTAGGCCGGGACGCGTGCTCCTGGCGCTCCTGGCACTCATCCTCGCCATGGGCGCGACGATGCTTCTTCAGAAGGCATTCGTCCCGAAGTTCGCACTCGATCTCGCCGGCGGGACCACGGTGACGCTGTCACCGGTCACGCAGAGCGGCGCGGCCCCCTCCCAGGAGAGCCTCGACCTGGCCGTCAACATCATCCGCGAGCGGGTGAACGGCACCGGCCTGGCCGACGCCGACGTCGCCAAGTCGGGCGACAACATCGTCATCTCCGTGGGCGGCGCGGGCACCGACGAGGTCGTCAAGACCGTCGGCACCACGGCCGAGCTGCGCTTCCGTCAAGTACTCGCGGTGGCCGCGGCCAACGCCGTGCCCGGCAAGCTGCCGACCGCGCCCGCGACGCCGGAGCCGTCCGGCAGCGGGAGCCCGGCGCCCACGGGCAAGAGCTCCTCGAAGCCGACGTCCTCGACCCAGCCGTCGTCGACCGCGAACCCCGCGCCGAGCGGCACGCCCGCCGGCCGGGCGCTGTCCTCGGCGCTGACCGCCCCCACGCCCGCGCCTTCGGCCTCGGGCGCCAAGGCGACGCCGAGCGGCAAGGCGACGCCGAGCGGCAAGGCGACCCCCGAGCCGAGCTCGTCCGCGGCCTCGGGCCAGCCGAGCGCCGAGCCGACGGCCCCCTCCGCCGAGGACCCGCTGGCCGGTGCCGACCTCACCGGCGTCGACCCCGCCGTGGCCGAGCAGTTCAAGACCATCGACTGCACCAAGAAGGACCGCGGCCAGGGCGTCCAGGACGACCCCGAGAAGCAGATCGTGGCCTGCAGCGACGACGGCGCCGCCAAGTACGTCCTGGAGAAGGCCGCGGTGAAGGGCACCGAGGTCTCCGGCGCCACCTCGGGCGTCGACTCCACCACCGGCGAGTGGATCGTCTCCGTCAACTTCAAGAGCAAGGGCGCCAGCCAGTTCGCGCAGGTCACCGGGCAGATCACCAGCGCCCCGCAGCCGCGTAACCAGCTTGCCATGGTGCTCGACGGAGTGGTCATCTCCGCCCCGGTCATCGAGGAGCCCATCCCCGGTGGCCAGGCCCGCATCTCCGGCAGCTTCACGCAGAAGACCTCCACCGACCTGGCCAACCAGCTCAAGTACGGCGCGCTCCCGCTGAAGTTCCAGCAGAGCTCGATCGAGGAGGTCTCCTCCACGCTCGGCGCCGACCAGCTTCAGGGCGGCCTGCTCGCGGGCGGCATCGGCCTCATCCTGGTGGTCGTCTACTCGCTGCTGTACTACCGGGGTCTCGGGCTCGTCGCGGTGGCGAGCCTCGGGGTGGCGACGATCCTGACCTACCAGGCGGTGGTCCTGCTGGGTCACAACGCCAACTTCCGACTGTCGCTCCCGCACATCATCGGCCTGATCGTCTCGATCGGTATCACCGCCGACTCCTTCATCGTCTACTTCGAACGCATGCGTGACGAGATGAAGGAAGGCCGGCGCTCGCTCCGGGTGGCCGTCGAGGTGGCCTGGGTGCGTGCCCGCCGCACGATCCTGATCGCCGACGCGGTCATGTTCATCGCCGCCCTGGTGCTGTACTTCCTCGCCGTCGGCGGCGTGGCCGGGTTCGCCTTCGCCATGGGGCTCACCACCCTGATCGACATCCTGGTGGTGTTCCTGTTCACCAAGCCGTTCGTCGCGATGCTGGCCAAGCTGTCGTTCTTCGCCAAGGGCCACAAGCTGTCGGGCCTGGACGCCGAGCGCATGAGCCGCGAGCCGTCCGACGCCCGCACGACCGTTACGCAGGAGGGCTGATGTCGCGCATCGGCGTGATCGGGCGCCGTCTCTACCGCGGCGAGGTCGACATCGACTTCGTCGGGCGCTACAGGCTCTGGTACGGCCTGTCCGGGGTGCTTCTGCTGATCTCCGTCCTGGGCATGGTCGTCCAGGGCCTCAACCTGGGCGTGGAGTTCAAGGGCGGCTCGGTCTTCAGCTTCACCAAGCCGGCGTCGTCCACGATCCAGGACGTGCGGTCCACGGTCGAGGGCGCGGGCGTCCACCAGGTCATCGTCCAGGACACCCCCACCCGCTGGCGGGTGACCACCGAGAGCCTTCCGGTCAGCGAGGTCAGCCGGGTCCAGGGCGTCATCTCCCAGAAGTACGGCATTCCGGGCAACCAGGTCAGCAAGCAGATCATCGGGGCCACGTGGGGCGGTGAGGTCCTCAACAAGGCCGTCATCGGCCTGTTCGTGTTCATGATCGCGATCATCCTCTACCTCACGCTGGCCTTCGAGTGGAAGATGGCGCTGGCCGCAGTGGTCGCGCTCATCCACGACCTGGTCATCACCGCGGGCGTCTACGCCTGGTCGGGGTTCGAGGTGACCCCGGCGACCATGCTGGGCTTCCTCACGATCCTCGGTTACTCGCTGTACGACGCGGTGGTCGTGTTCGACATGATCAAGGAGGTCACCGCCAAGCTCGGCACGACCTCCAAGATGACCTACACCCAGGCGGCCAACAACGCGCTGAACCACACGCTGATCCGGTCGCTGAACACCTCGCTGGTCGCGATCCTGCCGGTGGCGGCGATCCTGTTCATCGGCACCACGCTGTTCGGCGCGGGCACGCTGAAGGACCTGTCGCTGGCGCTGTTCGTCGGCATGATCGTCGGCACGTACTCCTCGCTGTGCGTGGCGACCCCGCTGCTCGTGCGCCTCAAGGAGCGCGAGCCGAGGTACCTGGCGATCGCCAAGCGGCTCTCCACCACCAAGGGCGGCTCGGCCGTCAAGGACGCCGTCCCCTCGGGCAAGAGCAAGGAGCCGGCGGCCGCGACCGCCACCTCCCCGGGCTCGTCCAACGGCGCGGTGGCCGCAAGCAAGCGTAAGAAGCGTTAGGCAGCGTTCCCCGCGACGCCCCCGTGATCTCACTGGTATCACGGGGGCGCTTCGCTGTCGCCTGGAAGGTACCCCCGAGATGACCGACCTGACCACGACGATCCTCAGCAGGATCAGGGACGTGCCCGGCTATCCCCAGCCCGGTGTCGTCTTCAAGGACATCACGCCGCTGCTCGGCGACCACGCCGCGTTCTCCGCCGTGATCGACGCGATCGCCGACGAACTGGACGTCGACAAGGTCGTCGGCATCGAGGCCCGGGGCTTCATCCTCGCCGCTCCGGTCGCCTGCAAGGCGGGCGCGGGATTTGTGCCTGTCCGTAAAAAGGGCAAACTCCCTGCCGAGACGCTCGAAGCGTCCTACGATCTGGAGTACGGCTCCGCCGTCATCGAGGTGCACCGCGACGCGTTCGCTCCGGGCGACCGCGTGCTCATCGTCGACGACGTGCTCGCCACGGGCGGCACCGCCCGGGCGGCGGTGGAGCTGGTCAGCCGTGCAGGCGCCGAGGTCGTGGGCGTTTCCGTGCTGATGGAGCTCGCCTTCCTCAAGGGCCGCGACCGTTTGGGCGACATCGACGTACGCGCTCTGGTGATCGTCTGATCGACTCCCGCGAGGTCGGTGCCCCCAGCGTGGATACACTGGAGAATCTGGACTCGACGTGAGGAGTCTGAGTGCCCCGTGATGTGGCCTTGCCCGAAGTGACCGACACCCCTGAGCCGGTTTCCGCGCCCGCGGACGAAACGGGTTTAGCCATGTCCGCAGGCACGGACGAGAAACCGGCGCCTGCCGTACGCCGCAGGCTTTCCCGGTTCGGGGGGCAATGGGGTGGCGCGATGAATCCGGTTCTGGAACCTCTGTTCAAGACGGTCCGGGCCACGCACCCCAAGGCCGATCTGCGCCTGATCGAGCGTGCCTACGACGTGGCCGCCTACCACCACCGCGACCAGAAGCGGAAGAGCGGTGATCCCTACATCACCCACCCGCTCGCGGTCGCGACGATCCTCGCCGAGCTCGGCACCGACGACGAGACCCTGTGCGCCGCACTCCTCCACGACACCGTGGAGGACACCGCGTACGGCCTCGACGAGCTGAGCGCCGACTTCGGCGAGAACATCGCGCTGCTCGTCGACGGCGTGACAAAGCTCGACAAGGTGAAGTTCGGCGACGCGGCCCAGGCCGAGACCGTCCGCAAGATGGTCGTCGCGATGTCCCGCGACATCCGGGTGCTGGTGATCAAGCTCGCCGACCGCCTCCACAACATGCGCACCCTCCGCTACCTCCCGAGGCACAAGCAGGAGCAGAAGGCCCGCGAGACGCTGGAGATCTTCGCTCCGCTGGCCCACCGGCTCGGCATGAACACCATCAAGTGGGAGCTGGAGGACCTGGCGTTCGGGATGCTCTATCCCAAGCGCTACGACGAGATCGCCCGCATGGTGTCCGAGCGGGCCCCGCGCCGCGACCTGTTCCTGCAGGAAGTGATCGAGAAGGTCTCCGCCGACCTGCGCGAGGCCAAGATCCGCGCGGCGGTCAAGGGCAGGCCCAAGCACTACTACTCGATCTACCAGAAGATGATCGCGCGCGAGGTCGCGTTCGACGACATCTACGACCTTGTGGGCATTCGCGTGCTGGTCGACACGGTGCGCGACTGCTATGCCGCGCTCGGAACGATCCACGCGCGATGGAACCCTGTGCCCGGCCGGTTCAAAGACTACATCGCGATGCCCAAGTTCAACATGTACCAGTCGCTGCACACGACGGTCATCGGGCCCGAGGGCAAGCCGGTGGAGCTGCAGATCCGCACGCGCGCGATGCACCACCGCGCCGAGTACGGCGTGGCGGCCCACTGGAAGTACAAGGAGGAGATGGGCGTCTCCGGGCCCGCGGGGGCCCGCATGAAGTCCGCCGGCGACATGGCCTGGCTCCGCCAGCTCCTCGACTGGCAGAAGGAGACCGCAGATCCGGGCGAGTTCCTGGAGTCACTGAGGTTCGACCTGTCGGTGTCCGAGGTGTTCGTCTTCACGCCGCGCGGCCAGGTGATCGCGCTGCCCGAGGGCGCCACCCCGGTCGACTTCGCCTACGCCGTGCACACCGAGGTCGGGCACCGGTGCATCGGCGCCCGGGTGAACGGCCGCCTGGTCCCGCTGGAGTCGCGCCTGAGCAACGGCGACGCGGTCGAGATCTTCACCTCCAAGTCGCCCGACGCCGGGCCGTCCCGCGACTGGCTGAAGTTCGTCAAGAGCGGCAGGGCGCGCAACAAGATCCGCCAGTGGTTCTCCAAGGAGCGCCGCGAGACGGCGATCGAGGCCGGTAAGGAGGCCATCGGCCGGGCGATGCGCAAGCAGGGGCTCCCGTTGCAGCGCCTGATGTCCGGAGAGAGCCTCCTGGCCCTCGCCAGGGACCTGCGCTACCCCGATGTCTCCGCGCTGTACGCGGCCGTCGGAGAGGGGCACACGGCCGCCCAGGCGGTCGTGCAGAAGCTCGTGCAGTCGCTCGGGGGGGTCGAGGGCGCCGAGGAGGACATCGCCGAGGCCGCCGTCCCCACCAAGCTGCGGGGCCGGCCGCGCACCGGCACCAACGCCGGCGTCATCGTGGCGGGCGACTCCGACGTCTGGGTACGGCTGTCGCGCTGCTGCACCCCGGTGCCCGGCGACGACATCGTGGGCTTCGTGACCCGGGGGCACGGCGTGTCGGTGCACCGCCTCAACTGCCCGAACATCGAGCAGCTGAGGTCGGAGCCCGACCGCCTGGTCGAGGTGAGCTGGTCGCCCAGTGACGACTCGGTGTTCCTGGTGGCCATCCAGGTGGAGGCGCTCGACCGCCCGCGCCTGCTGTCGGACGTGACGCGCATGCTGTCCGACCAGCACGTGAACATCCTGTCCGCCTCGGTCACCACGTCCCGTGACCGCACGGCGGTCAGCAAGTTCACGTTCGAGATGGGCGATCCCAAGCACCTGGGCCATGTGCTGAAGGCGGTGCGCAACATCCAGGGCGTCTACGACGTCTACCGCGTCACCAACTGATCGGCGATCAGACGCCGGTTCCCGGCCGTGGACGCACGCGCGCGGCCGGGATGCGGGGCTCGCCGCCCGATCGGCGTGGGAGCCCGCCTTCACAGGAGCAGCGGGGCAAGCCCCTCATAGGAGAAGCCGGCCCGGTCCTTCAAGTCCGGCCAGGTCCTTCACAGGAGAGACCCGGCCCGGTCCTTCGGAGGAGCGGGCCGGGCCGAGGTCTCCCGGGTGGCGGCGCCTCCCGGGGCCGCAACCTCGAAAAGATCGGCATGCACGCGCAGGACACCGCCGAG
>NZ_JBEZFH010000174.1:0-16438 GCF_040649355.1 Sphaerisporangium sp. NPDC049002
GGGCGCGGCGCCGGCCGGTCCGGCTGGACATGGTCATCGGCGGGCCGAGGCGCCGCCGGCGGAGTCGGCAGAGCACGCTGAAGGGCGAGCCGTGCAGGGTAGAGGGCGAGCCGTGCCGCGTACGCCAGGGCACGCGCCGCGGCGTCGATCGTGTGATAGGCCGGGAGTCCCTGCTCGCGCAGCGCGTCGACCGCCGCGCAGTCGCGGGTCATGCTGTGGACGACGACGGGCCGCCCGCCGGCACGTACGGCCGCGCCCAGCCGGGCGATGACCTCGTGCTCGGCGCCGGCCAGCGACGGCTCGTCCGCGCCGTACGAGCCGAAGTAGCCGGTGAGCACGACCGCGTCCACCTCACCGCTGTCCACGAGGCCCCGGGTGAGGCGCGCGTAGACGCCGAGGTCGCGCTCGCCCGCGCCCGCGAGGTCCACCGGGTTGCGCACCGCCGCCCCGTCGGGCAGTTCCCCGGCCATCGCGCGCGCGGCCCCGGCCAGCTCGGGCACGGCGAGCCCGGCACGCGTGATCACGTCGGCGGCGACGGCGCCCTGGCCGCCGCTGTCGCCGATGACCGCGACCCGCCGCCCCGCGAGGCGAGGCGCCCTGATCAGCAGCTGCGCCAGGTCGACGGCCTGGGCGGGCGTCTCGACCAGGACGGCTCCGGCCGCGCGGCACGCCGCCTCGACGACGTCGAGCCCGGCGGTCAGCGCGCCGGTGTGGGAGCGGGCGGCGGCCTGGGAGGCCTCGCTCGCCCCCACGGTCAGCACGATGACGGGCCTGCCCTGCTCGCGGAGGTGCCGGAGCGTCCCGATCAGCTCGCGGCCGTCGCGGAAGTCCTCCAGGTACAGCACGACGGCGGCCGTGCGCTCGTGGCCGGACAGGTCGGCGAGGATCTCGCGCGCCGACACGTCGGCCTGGTTGCCCACCGACACGAACCGGGAGACCCCGATGCCCGCCTCGCGCGCGAGCCCGGCCAGCTCCAGCCCGAGCTGCCCGGACTGCGACACGATCCCGAGCGAGCCGGGGACGAAGTTGCCCCAGGCCAGCTCCAGTTCGGTCGCCGCGTCGTAGATGCCGAGGCAGTTCGGCCCGATCATCCGGGCTCCGGCCGCGCGCACGCGTTCTGCCAGCCCGGTCTCCTCGATTCCCGCGGTGATCGCGAGGAAGCCGCGCACCCCGAGGTCGAGCGCCTCTGTGACGATCCGCACCGCCGACGCCGGCGGCACGCTCAGCACCACCAGCTCGGGCGGCTCCGCGAGGTCGGCCAGCCCGTGGACGGCGGGCACCCCCTCGATGGCGGCTCCCGAGCGGCTCACCAGGTGGACCTGACGCCGGTGAGCGCCGCGCAGCGCCCCCCGCGCCAGCCAGTACCCCCACTTGGCGCGATCGGCCGACGCGCCCACCACTGCCACGGACCGGGGGTCGGAGAAGACCCGGAGCGTCATGCGTTCACCTCTGCTTCTCAAACGCGCCCGGCGCCATCCGGCACCTGGTGATCCTCATCGCCCACTGGCCGGGCACGTAAATTAACTGATGGGTCAGTTATTCATCGGACTCTGGCGGCCCGCCGCGCGGCTGTCAATGGCTCTGCGGAGCCAAGTCTTGCTCTCCCCGGGCCTTGGCCGTCTTCTTGATCGGACCGGGGGAACGAACGGTGGCCGCCGGTTCGGGAACCGGCGGCCACCTGGTCATGCTGGGGTGCCTCTACAGGGCCGCGCGGTTCACGCGCGGCCGTACGCCGTGGTCACGGCCCGGTGCTAGCGGACCTTGCGTACCTCGACCTTTTCCTTCCTGTAGTTGTTGCCGTGCCCGTCCGGGCGGTAGTTGTTCTCGACGTTTCCTGCGATGTCCACCGAGAACCAGTGCACCTCGGTGGTCTTGTCGACCGTGATCTGCTGGGTTCCCTCGCGCATGCCGGAGGACGTGAGCTTCTGGGAGCTCAGCGTCGGGCGGCTGCCGTCCAGCGTGTAGTACACGTTCGCCGGCTCGTCGATCTTGAAGCTGAACGTCGTCGAGGTGCTGGTACGTCCGGTCACCTGGATCTTCGAGTCGGGGTTCTTCTTGTCGTCGGCGTAGGCCCGGGCGACCTCCAGGATGGCGATCTGACCGTTGGCGAACTCCATCGCCTCCTCGTGTCCCTCGGTGAACGCCGGCTGGAAGCCCACCGCGTCGAACTGCTTGGTCGTGGCGTTGTAGACGTCCGCGCCGACCTCGAAGTCCCAGCCGATGATGCCGCGGTTGAACCAGTGCTCGTCGGCGCTGTTGCCGGCCGCCGAGTACAGCACATCCGGGACCGGGCCCGTGCGACCGGGCCAGATCGCCGTGCCGCGCCAGGCCTGCACCGAGGACAGGATGTGGCTGGAGGCGTCCCAGAAGTAGTTCTCCGTGCCGAAGTCGACGCGCGGCAGCAGCTCGCGGCCCTGCGTCTTGTACGCGCCCGGAGGCCACATGAAGTAGCCGCCGTAGGAGTGGGTGTTCATCGCGAACTTGATGTTCGGGAACTGGTTGGTGAGCCAGACCTCGTTGCGCGCCTCAGGCTCCGACAACTCGGACGGACCGGCGTACGTGGCGCTGGTGCAACTCGACGAGGCCCCGCTGTACCCGTCGAAGAGCGAACCGACCGAGAAGTTCCTGTTCAGGTCCACGCCCCAGGAGTTGCGGTTCGCGGGGTCGGCCGCGTTGGCGGCGCAGTGGTTGGTCATGTTCTTGCGCTGCATGTTGTAGTCGTACATCGAGTAGTGCGCGCCGTCGGGGTTGATCGTCGGCACCACGAAGATGTCGAGGTTGTCGACCAGCTTCTTGGTCCGCTCGTCGCGCGAGTAGTTGCGCAGGAGGCGCTCGGCGGACTCCACGCAGACCAGCGGGGTGACCCACTCGCGTGCGTGCTCCTGGCAGTAGAGGAACACGCCCACCTTGGAGCCGTCCCGCTTCTTGCCGATGCGCAGCGCCTTCATCTGGAACGGCTCGCGCTTGACCGTCGCCGGGGCCTTGAGATTGTCGGTCAGCTTGGTCGCCGGGGCGGCGGCGACGAGGCCGGCGCCCGCGTTGCCCCGGTACGTGCTCGCGCTGAGCAGGGCCGAGGCCGCCGCGTGGGCGTTCAGCGCGGCCACCACCTGGGCGGCGGAGCTGCTGATCGCGTTGGACCCGTCCGTGGCGAGGCTGACCACCACGTCCTTGCCGCTGACCGACACGCCGAGCGCGCTGGAGGCGGCGTCCGGCTTCACCAGGGCCACGCTGATGTCGTTGCCGCCCTCGGACCCGAAGGCCTTGGAGGTCACGTACAGCGTGCTCGCCGTGACGGTGCCGAACTGCGCCTGCGCGGCGCGGCGGTAGCCGTTCGTCTTGTACGGCAGGTCGATGATCTGCGAGATCTTCGGGAACTGCGACGCCAGGGAGGTGAACCGGCCGGTGATCTCGGTCGGGTCCATGTAGTGGTCGACGAAGTCCTGCACGTAGTGCTTGTTCGGGGCCTTGCGCTTGTCACCCAGCCACTTGGTCACCGGCACCGTGATGGTGCCGCCGCGGTTGCTGGTGATGGTGACCTTCGTGGGCGCCTGCGTGATGGGCAGGGGCGAGTTGAACCGGTGGTACATGTACTGCCCGGCGTCGGTGAACCGCGACATCGTCGCAGTGCCGCCGGAGTCGGGGGCGGTCTTCGGGCCGCTGTCCCAGGTGGCGGTGAGCACCGTCTCCGCGTCGGTGGCGCTCGACTTGACCTCGACGGAGATGAACCGCTGGTCGTCGGTGCTGGTGAACCACTCGGCGCGCAGCGCGGTCAGTTTGTCGGTCGTCGCCTCCGCCGCGTCGGCGGACTTCATCGCGGACCGCCTCTCGGCCTGGTTCGCGACGGCGTCGGCTTGGTCGGAGATGGAGCCGCGCACGTCGAAACCCTTGGCGCGGAGGTCGTCGGCCTCCTGCGGGCTGAGTACGGCGTGCACCTCGATGCCGTTGTCGAGGGGCTTCTTGTACTCGGCCAGGTCGACGCCCAGGTCGTTGAGCTCCTCCACGCCGGCCTCGTCGGGGACGACGATGCGCAGCAGGGCGACGCCGTCCTGGACGGTGCTGGACTGCCGGTCGGGTGTGACCGGGGAGGGGGTGGGGGCCGCGAGAACGGGGAGCGCGGTGAAGGTGAGAACGACAGGTAGTGCGAGGCCGGCCGCGAGGCGACCGGCTCTCCTGCTGGTGAAAGAACTCCTCAAGAGATTCCTCCTGTTGGCATGCGGTCCCGGGTAGGGGGTCATACCGGGTCGAAGCACGCAGGTGGTGAGGAGTCTCGGTCAATTAAAGATCTACCGTCAAGACCTAAAGGTGACATTTATATCGATCGACCATGGTTATAGGGCTTAACGTGGAATTTCGGGACATATCGCCCAGTGTTAGGTTCGCGGGTCATTGATCATGTCAAGCGCGGTTGGCGCGGGATCGGTGGCCGGCCGGCGCGGCCCCGGCTCATGGGGCGCCCCGTCCTCGTCATGCGCGCATCCGGCCTCCTCGGCGGCGGCGGCCGGGAATTGTCGGTCGGGGACGCTATCAATGGGCGGCGAGGTGCGACGAAGGCCGATCACGAGCAAGATTGTGCGCGGCCTGTGGAGCACTCCGCGTTCGTCCACAGGCACGGTCCGCGCCGGTCCCGGGGGTGAGATCTTCGTGTATCCATGAGTGTGATCGGCTCTGTGCTCGCACAGGGGGCTCGCCGCGAGGTGAGGGTTTGCCGGGGGAGAGGGCCGTCCTCTCGTCCCGGCGGGGTGCTGACAGCCGCACGAGGTCGTTTCTCCGAGCGACCTCACGGCCGGCCGGGGGAGTGGGGATGACGGAGAGAGCTGTCACGGGCGCGTCGCGCGCGTTCGACCTGGGCGCGTTCGCCGTGAGCGACCGCTTCCGCCTGTTCAACTTCACCAGGCGCGACGACCACCTGGTCTACCTCTGGGTGCTCCGCTCCATGGACCGCCTCCGGGCCGTCCACCAGCTCCAGGCTCATCCCGACGACGTCGCGCGCGTGCTCGCCGAGCTGGGCGCCGCCTATGACGACGCGCCCTCGGCCGACGAGAACCTCCGGTCCCGGCTCGACGCGCTCGCCGACGACGGCGTCGTCCACCGGCTCGAAGACGCCTCCCGGGCCGGCAGCCTCGTGCGCTACCGCAACCGCCAGTCGGTCTACCAGTTCAGCGAGCTGGGCTACCAGGCGTTCGTGGCCGTCGAGGAGGTGATCGCCGCCCGCCCGCAGGACGTCAACCTGTCGCGGCTGGTCTTCTCCGACATCCTTGAGGACCTCAAGGCGCTGGCCGGGGCCAACCGGTCCGGCCATGGCGAGCAGGTCTGGCGCAGGCTCTCCCGTCTGGACACGGTCATGGAGGACATGGCACGCCGCTCCGCCCGGTTCCACCTCACCCTCGCGGAGATCACCCGGTCCACCGACGCGTCCCCCGAGGCCTTCCTCCGCTACAAGAACACCCTGCTGACGCACATGACCGATTTCATGGCCGAGCTCGACCGCTACCTGCCCCGCCTCGACAAGGCGGTCCGCGACGTCGAGCGGACGGGCGTCGAGACCCTGCTGGGCCGGGCGGCCGCGGCCGACGAGCGGCTCTTCATGGACTACGCCGACAGGCTCGAAGACTGGCGCCGCCGCTGGGCGGTGCTGCGCGCCTGGTTCGCCGCCGACGGGTCCGAGTCCTCGCGCGCGGCCGAGTTGCGCGCCGCCACCCGCACCGGCGTGTCGAGCGTCATCGCTCTGCTCCGGCAGATCGCCGAGGCCCAGCGGGGTGGCGTCAACCGGTCCACCCAGCTCCGGCACCTGGCCGAGTGGGTCTTCAACGTGCCCGACGAGGGCGCCGCCCACGCCCTGATGACGGCCGCGTTCAACGCCCGCACGGCGCGGCACCTCGGAGGCGCCCACGACGACGCCGAGGTCATCTCCATCCGCTCCACCTGGTGGGACGCGCCCGGTGTGGAGATCTCCGTGCCCCTGTTCCGCCGGGGCAAGGCGCCCACTCCCGGCGTCCCGCAGCCGGTCCGGGGGCGGGCCGGCATCCGTGGCGAGTTGCGCCGGCGGCAGGCGTCCGGCCGCGCCTCCGAGCGAGAGGCCGCCGAGGGCCTGGTGAAGGCGGGAGTCCACGGGCGCGTCCTCGACGAGGTGGAGACCCGCGTGGTCCTCCGGCTCCTGACACGGGCCCTGGAGGCCCGCACGGTCGTCGCCGGCCGGCTGCGCTCCGCCTCCGGGGGGAACGAGTCGATGACGGTCCGCCTGGTCCCCGAGCCGGGTGGAAGCACGGTGCGCACGGTCCATGGGGTCCTCCACCTGCCGGGCCTCCGGCTCGACCTCGAACCGGCCGCGCACACCGCAGGATCCCTCCGCGCCCGGGCACGAGCCGCCGCCACCACAACCCCGGCACCGCCCGCGGGCAGGCACGACAAGCCTTCGCCGGCAGGCGGGTCCGACGAGCACCGGCCCGTCGGCGGGGATGACGGGCGTCCGCCCCCTGGTGAGCTTGAGAAGCACTCGCGGGCCGAGGGAGCACTCCAATGAGGGTGTGCGGGGCGACCGTCGCCTCCCGGCCGCCCGTCCGGAGGCCGCAGGGGCCCCTGCCCGGCGCTGAGGTGACCCGATGAGGGCGCGTGGCGCGGCGGCCGGGGTGCTGCCGAGCGAGCTGGGTTCCTACCAGCAGGCCGTGCGCCTGGCCCTGACCAACGACCTGATCACCGCGTCCCGTCCGCGTCCAGGCGCCCTTGAGCAGGTGCTCCAGTGGGCCGACCAGCTCACCCGCGACCTCCGCGAGCTGTTCGGGTACACCGTGATCGCGACGACCACGCAGGTCCGGGTCGTGCGCAGGCTCGACGCGTTCGACGAGACGCAGCGGCTGCTGTTCGCCAAGAAGGGCAAGCCGTTCGACCGGCGCCGCCTGGCCTACCTGTGCCTGGTGCTGGCGCTGTTCCAGCGGTCCCGCGTGGAGATCAGCCTCGCCGACCTCGTACGGGCCTTCGCCCCGGCGGCCAACACGATCGAGGGGCTCGGGTTCGATCCCACCGTCGGCGCGCACAAGGCCGCGGTGGTCGACTGCCTCGACTGGCTGGTCGAGCGCGGCGCCCTGCGGCTCTCCGACGGGTCGCTGGACGACTGGGCGCACGACACCGAGCGCGGCGACGCCCTGTTCGACATCGACCACGACATCTGCGCGATCCTGTTCAAGCCCGCGCGCCCGGTGCAGCATCTGACCAGCGCGGCGGGCCTGCTGGAGGGTTCCGGCGGCCACGGCCGCGTGCGTCCTGAAGACGCGGCGCGCCGTGCCCGCCGGCTCCTCGTCGAGCACCCGGTCGTCTACTTCGCCCAGGTTGAGCCCGAAGTCGCCGGCTTCCTGCGGCAGCCCGGCCTTGCCGCCGACCTGGCGCGGCTGACCGGGCTCGCCGTGGAGTGCCGGGCCGAGGGCGCCATGCTCGCGGACGCGGGGGGACGCTTCACCGACAAGCCTTTCCCCGGGCGGGGAGGCGCGGTCAACCGGGCGGCGGGTCTTCTCCTCGCGAAGATGGCCGACCTGCTCGAAGACCCTTGCGAGCGTGCCTCGGTGACGTTCCTCGACCTGCCGAGCGAGGCCGGCGACCAGCGCGACCTCCTCGCGCGCATCGACTCCGCCCTTCCCCGGGCGGGGGTCGTCCGCGAGCTCGCGTGGGCACCGACTCCCGGAGCGGAGCCGGGCGCCGGAGTCCCGGCCTCCGCCGAGGTGGCGCTGGTGGAGCGGGCACGGCTCACGGCGATGGTCGGCGAGCTGTACGAGGAGCTGGGCGCGGCCTCGTTCTCCAGCATGTGGCAGCACGATCCCGAGGGCCTGCTCGACGCCGCGGTGACGCTCCTGACCGAGCTCCGGCTGGTCCGGCGGCATCCCGGAGGCGTGCTGCTGCTCCCGGCCTTCGCCCGCTACCGCAACATCACCCTGGCGCTGCCCGACAGGCGCCACAACCAGGGCCAGCTCGGCCTGCACCTCTCGCCGTCTCTTCCGGAGGGATCCCCTTCATGACACCCGCATCCGGCCGATTCAAACCGTCCCGCGCAGGTGTGATCAATATCTGGGACTACATCGACGAGGAGTTCGTCTTCGCCGACGGGCGACTGGTGCTGCGCGGGCACAACGGTTCGGGCAAGACCAAGGCCCTGGAAGTGCTGTTCCCGTTCGTGCTCGACGGCGTGAGCGACGCCAGGCGCCTCGACCCCTTCAGCGGCGAGAACCGCACCATGAAGTCCAACCTGCTCTACCGGGGCCAGGAAGCCGAGTACGGCTACGTGTGGATGGAGTTCACCCGAGATCCAGCCGACGGTAACACAGATGAAACCGGCAAGGGTGTGAGCGCTGCCTGGGACGCCGACCACACCGACGGACGTGGTGGGGAGGCGGTCACGCTCATCATCGGGCTGCGGGCTCACCGGCACCGCGACGGCGTCACGCCGTCGTTCTTCGTGACCGGCAGGCGCGTCGGCGTGGACTTCGGGCTGCTGTCCGCCGACTCGCGGCCCCTCACCGAGAAGCAGCTCAAAGCGGTCCTGGAGCCCGGAGCAAGGCACAGGACCGCGACCGAATACCGGGCCGCGGTGGACGCCCGCCTTTTCGGCCTCGGCAAGGAGCGCTACGCCCAGCTCCTCGACCTGCTCCTGGCACTGCGCCGCCCGCTGCTCGCCAAGGATCTCGACCCGGTCAAGGTGTCCGACACCCTCAGCGCCGGGCTCAGCCCTGTCGACCCCGTGCTGGTCGAGCAGGCCGCGCGTGACTTCGAGAACCTCGCCGCCGTGCAGCGCCTCTTCGAAGACCTCACCCTCGCCGACGGGGCCGTCAAGGAGTTCCTCGGCCACTACACCGCGTACCTGCGGGCCCACGTCCGGCACCACCTCGACCGCATCCACGAGCGGCTCGACGGGGCGGCGAGCTGCGCCGCCCGCATCGCCCGTTCGGCGTCCGAGCTTCGCCGCGCCCGTACGGCGCACGCCGCCGCCACGGCCGGGCGCGAGGCCGCCGAGGCCGAGCTCGCGAGGTACGACGGCAGGCTCGCCGTGCTGAAGCAGCACGAGGCGTACAAGGCCAGGGGAGAGCTCGACGGGCTGCGCCGCCAGATCGCCGACGACAGCGCGGGCATCGCGAGGGAACGGCAGCGCCTCGACCAGGTGCGAGGCCACATCGCCAAGCTGGGCACCGAGGCCGGGAAGGTCGCCGAGCGGCTGAGAGACGCTCGCGACAAGGCCGGCCGCCACCTCAACGAGCTGGCCGACGCCGCCGGCCATGCCGGCGTGACGGACATCGCCGACCTCACGCCCGCGGACGGGCCCTCCGATGCCGGTGCGGCCTCCGAGGGTGGTCATATCGCCGGTGGCTTCGGTGGCTCCGGTGCCTCTCCGCGGGAGAGCCCCGCTTCTCCGCGGGAGAGCCTCGCGCTGGCCAGGGCGAGGGTCACGGCCCGGCGCGGCGACGTCGAGACGGTACGTGGTCATCTGGCCCTGCTCGCTGGGGCCGAAGCGAAGCGGAAGCGTGCCGAGACGGCGGCGGAAGAGGCCGACCGGGCGGTGACCGCGGGCGAGGAAGAACTGTCCGCCGCCCAGGACAGGCTCGACCGATCCCGCCACGCAGCCAAGGACGCCCTGACGCGATGGACCCAGCGCTGGGTCGTGGCCGCGAATCCAGCGGCCGCCACGGCCGATGGTCCGTGCGTGGCCGCGGTCGGTGGTGCTGGGGGAGCGCCGGTCGGCGAGGCGGCGGGCGGTGGTGCTGGGGGAGCGCCGGTCGGCGAGGCGGCGGGCGGTGGTGCTGGGGGAGCGCCGGTCGGTGAAGCGGCGGGTGGTGGTGCTGCGGGAGCGTTGGTCGGTGGGGTCGCGTTCGGTGGTGCTGCCGGACCTTCGGCCGGCGAGGTCGCGGTGGTCAGTGCTGGTGATCTTGCGGCCTTGGAGGAGACGCTCGGGGCGATCGGCGAGGCCGGGGCGCGCAGGTTGCCGGAGGTCTTCGGCGAGCTGACGGAGGAACGTCGTGCCGCGGTGATCGAGGCCAGAGCCCACGTGGCCGCCGAGGAGGCGCGTGTCGCGACGCTCCTGCGGGAGCTGCGCGCCGAACGGGAGGCGGTTGCGGCCGAGCGCGACGACGCGCCTCCCGCCAACGACCTGCGCACGGCCGTCCGCGACGGGCGGCCAGGCGCGCCGCTGTGGCGGCTGGTCCGGTTCGCCGACGGGGTCGACGAGCGTGACGCCGCCGGCATCGAGGGCGCGCTGTACGGGGCGGGGCTGCTGACGGCCTGGATCCATCCCGATCCGGAGCTCACCGTCGCGGCGCTGTCCGAGGGCGAGGCCGATGGATACCTGGTGCCGCTGCCCGAGGAGCGGCGGCCACAGGGGCAGACCCTCGCCGGCATCCTCGTCGCCGAGCGGCAGGGCATGGTGCCCGCCGAGGTGATCGAAGCCATCCTGCGCTCGATCGCCCTCGACGACGCCCATGCGCGAGTACCTGCGAGAGTTCCCGTCGGGCGTCCGGGCGACGACGCGGGAGCCGATGCCGGGAGCGGGGAACGCTCGGACCTGGCATCCGGTCCGCACCCGGGGGTCGGTTCGGACCTGGCGGTTGGGTCGCCAGCGGGGGGTTTGGAGGGCGGGGTCGGTTCAGATGCGGCGGAGGGTTCCGGCGCGGGGGTCGGTTCGGGCGGGGCGGTTGGGTCGCCAGCGGGGGGTTTGGAGGGCGGGGTCGGTTCGGACGCGGCGGAGGGTTCCGGCGGGGGGGGCGGTTCGGGCCTGGCGGGGGGTTTGGATTTGGGGGTTGGCAGGGGGGGTTGGTTTGGGGTTGGTCCCTACGTGGGTGGGCGGCCCAAGGCGGCGGTGGAGTACATCGGAGCCACCAATCGCGCGGCTCGACGGCTGGTGCGCATCGCCGAGTACGACCGGCTCATCACGGCGCACGTCGAGACCCAGAAGGGCTTGGGCGAGGAGTCCCAGCGTCTCAACGGGCTCGTAGCCGATTTCGGCCGTGCCAGGAAGGAATTGCCCGAGACCGGGCCGATCGTCACGGCGGCGGGCGGGGTCGCCGATCGGGCCACCCGCCTGGCGGTGGCGCGAGCGCGGCTCGCCGAGACCGCGAAGCACGTCGACAGCGCGGTGGCCGAGGTGGGCGCGGCGGCCAGACGGCTCCGGCAGGCCGCCGCCGAGCTGGCGATGCCGCGAGACCCCCGCGAGGTGGACGCCGTCGCCCAGGCGCTGGACGACCTGACGCGCGCGGCGGAGGGACTGTGCGCCGAGCGCGAGAAGATCGCCACGGCGCAGGGTGACCTCGCGGAGCGCGAGGAGACCATCGAGCGGCTGAGCCAGGAGCAGGCCGAGGGGGAGATGGCTCTCGGCACGCGCGAGGCGGCGCACGCCGTCCTGGCCGAGCGGCTCGAAACCCTGGAACGCACCTTCGACGCCGACCTGAAGGAAGTGCTCAGGCAGATCACGGAGACCGAGGGCCTGCTCGCCCGGGCGCGTACGACCCGAGGCGAGCAGGAGCTGGTGGCGACCCGCGAGCGGGAGGCCGAGGTCCTCGCAGGGGCCGAGCTCGAACACGGGCGTGAGGCCCTCGCCGGTGCCTTCTTGAGCATGGCCGGGCAGATCGCCGAGTTCGTCCCCTACACCCAGGCCGACCTCCGCCCGCTGGCCGGGGTCGCCGATCCCACACCCTGGCCCCTGGAGGATCGCCCTCGGGGGCCGGAGCGGGCGGGTGAGGACGTCGCAGAGCTGATGCTGGCCGACCCGTCCCCCGATCCGCTGGAGGCGGTCCGCGCGACCCTGCCGGGCGACGCCCTGGCGATCATCGACGCCTACGACGCGGCGACGCAGGGAGGGCGGGCGGTCACCGACGCCACGCTGAAGAACACGCTCGACCGCATCTCCAACGCCCTGCGCGACTTCCAGGCGGCCCTGGAGAAGTGCCAGGAGGACTACCGCCTCGACTGGGAGCCGGGCGCGGTGCTCACCGTCCACGTCATCGACGCCGACGGGCGGGGCCCGGTGTCGGCGTTCGCCCGCGGCGTCGCGGAACGTGCCGAGGAGCAGGGGGTGCTCCTTGAGGACCGCGAGCGCACCGTCCTTGAGGACGAGCTGCTGACGGGCCTGGCACAGCAGATCCACTCCCGCGTCGTCGCCGCCAAGGACCTGGTCCGGGGCATGAACGCCGACACCCGTTCCAAGCCCATGTCGTCCGGGACGACGATCGGCATCCGCTGGGTCCAGTCCGACAAGATCGACGACAGGCAGCGTGCCGTGGCGGCCCTGCTGGTGCGCGACACGGCGGCGCTCGGGAACCAAGGGCTCGTCACGCTTCGCGGGCACCTCAGGCAGATGATCAGGGACCACCGGGCCAGGAACTCCCGCGCCACCTACAAGGAGGCGCTCGCGGCCGTCCTCGACTACCGCTCCTGGTACACCTTCGAGCTGCTGATGGCGCGGCGCGGGGAGCCCGAGGTCAGGCTGACGCGGGCGAAGCACTCGCAGATGTCGGGTGGCGAGAAGTCCGCCTCGATCCACCTGCCGCTGTTCGCCGCCGCCAACGCGCTCTACTCGTCGGGACGGGCGTCGTGCCCCCGGGTGATCGCCCTCGACGAGGCGTTCGCCGGGATCGACGACAACTACAAACCCGAGCTTCTCGGGCTGACCGTGCAGTTCGGGCTCGACCTCTTCATGACCGGTCATGACCTGTGGTGCACGTACTCCACGGTGCCGATGATCGCGCACTACGACCTGCTGCACGACAGCGAGCTCCGTACGGTGTCGACCATCCTCGCGCTCTGGGACGGGGCCCAGGTCTTCGACGCCGACGCCGGATACGCCGGCAACGACGAGCTGGTCAAGGAGCTCCTCGGGTTCACCCCCCGGCGGCACGCCCCGCCCGGCTCGCGGGAGGACACCCTCTACACCGACGACGAGGACGACCTTGAGGAGCAGGAGGCCATGGTGTGACAGGCGAGGCGCGTACGGGTGACAGGAACGCGCGAATACGTTAGGACCGAAACGGCCGAATTGAGTTGGTGCATTTATCCCTAAAAAGAGGTGTCAACGCGACCAGAGCGGGCACGCGACTTCTCGGGCTGGGCCGGCAGTCGTTACGTTCACTCACTTGTATGGGATAGCTATGGTCATCCAGGACACCGTCATACCTGCAGTTTCGTGGCTGCGTCGTGCCGCCTGTCGCGGAGAGGATCCGGAGCTGTTCTTCCCGATCTCCGCGAAGGGCCCCGGCCACGTTCAGCACGAGCGGGCCAAGGCGGTCTGCCGCCGCTGTCCCGTACGGACACCCTGCCTGAACTACGCGGTGACGAGCCGCGAGGAGCACGGCATCTGGGGAGGCACCGATCCCGACGAACGCAGGGCCAACGCCCCCCGGAGCCAGGATTGGCGCGTCCACGCGGGGTAGTGATCACCTCATGAACGACGACCTCCCAGATCCGGACCACCGGCGGCCCGCCGGGCTGGACGACGCCACCGTCGAGGCGCTCGGCAAGCTTTCGGAGGCCCTGGAGACCGCCGAGCGGGCACGAGGTCACCTGTACGCCTTCCACCAGCTCACCGGACGGGCCCACCGGATGCTGGAGGACGCGGTGGCCCTGCTCCGCGAGGCCGGGCACGGCGACCATGCCGACACGGTGTGCTCCGACCTGCTCGGCCGCGACGTGCTCGCCGGAAAGTGGACCTTCCAGATCGTCGAGGAGTACGACGACGGTTACCGCCGCTGTTTCGTCGACCTGGAGGAGCGCATGAGGAACCAGCTGGCGGGGGGCCGGCGGCACATCTACGAGGCGGAGATGAAGCAACGCCTCCACGGCTGACCGCCCTCCCCGACCAGCCGCGGGTCCGGCCTCGGAAAGCCCTGCGCGACCTCGGGAAGGCTCCCGCCCGGCCTCGGGAGGCCCAGGCTGCTTCGCGGAAACCGGGGCCCGGGTGCCCTCATGGAGACGGGACGGGCTACTTGAGGGCTCCGGCGGTGAGGCCGGCCTGGATCTGGCGTTGGAAGATCGTGTACACGATCAGCATGGGCAGGATGGCCATGCTCAGCGCGGCGAACAGCGCGGACCAGTCGGCGTCGTATCCTGCCGCCGTGGAGATGTCCGCGATGCCCTGGGTGATCACCCACTTGTCCTTCGACTGGCCGCTGAGCAGGACGAGCGGTATCTGGTACTGGTTCCACTGGCCCAGGATGTTGAAGATCGTGATGCTGACGATGCCCGGCCGGGCCATGGGCAGCATGATCTGGAAGAACACCCGGCTGTGGGACGCGCCGTCCACGAACGCCGCCTCCGCCACCGCGTGGGGAAGCGTGCGGAAGAACGCCGACAGGAAGAACACCGTGAACGGCAGCGAGTAGGCGATGTACACGAGCACCAGCCCGCCCCGCGTGTCCAGCCCGATGAACTGGCCGATCAGCGGGATGCTGCCCATGTTCCGCACCACGAAGAACAGCGGCGTCAGCGCAAGGTACACCGGGAAGGCCAGCCCCGAGACGAACAGCAGATAGATCGCCCGGTTGCCCCGGAACCGGTAGCGCGCGAGCACGTACGCCGCCATCGAGCCGAACAGCATGGTGCCGAACGTCCCGAACGCCACGATGACGACGCTGTTGATCATGTACTGGCCGACATGGGCGTGCTCCCAGGCCCGTGCCCAGTTGTCCCAGCGCAGGGTGGCGGGGACCGACCAGGCGCTGCCGAAGATCTCGTCCTCGCTCTTCACCGAGGCGAGGAACGTCCACACGATCGGCACCACCACCAGCACGGTCCACACGATCAGCGCGAGGTGGGACAACCCCGACAGCGGGCCGAGGCGGATCCTGCGCCGCTCGCGCGCCGCGCTCCGGCTGAGCGTCACCTTCTCCGCCCGCGAAACCATTGTCAGGCCCCCTCAGAACTCGATCCGCTCGCGACGCGACAGGCGCATCGCCAGCACCGCGAAGGCGACCGTGAAGAAGAACAGCACCACGCCCATGGCCGAGGCGTAGCCGAACTTGAAGTACTGGAACGCGTTGCGGTAGATCTCGGCCGCCATCACCGTCGTGGAGTGGTCGGGCCCGCCGTGCTCGGCCGTCATCACCCACACGATGGCGAAGACGTCCAGCGCGGCGATGCCGAGATAGATCAACCCGACCTGCACGGTGTCCCAGAGCAGCGGCAGCGTGACCCGGGCGAACAACTGGACGCGTCCCGCCCCGTCGATCTGGGCGGCCTCGTACATCTCGCGCGGGATGGACGCCATGCCGGCCGAGAAGAGCACCACGTAGAACCCGACGGCCTGCCAGACAAGTACCCCCAGGATCGACCAGAACGCCACATCCGGGTTGGACAGGAACCCGACCGGCTCCAGCCCGAGGGCCACCAGCGGCCCGTTCAGCATGCCGCTCCGGTCGGGCCGGAACACCTGCTGGAACAGGACGGCGACGATCGCCACGGCCAGCACCTGGGGGAAGAAGAACACCACGCGGTAGAACCGGGAGCCCCAGATGCCGGACACGCCCCCTCCCGTCCCCCCGGCGTTGAGAAGGAAGGCGAAGAACAGGGCGATCGCGATGGTGAGCAGCGGCAGCAGGACCAGCAGCAGGCCGTTGTGGCCGACCGCCGTCCAGAAGGTGCCGTCGCCCAGAAGCCTCTGGAAGTTCTCCAGCCCGACGAACCGGGGGTCGGCGCTCACGCCCCGCCAGTTGGTCATCGCGATGTAGAAGGCCTGCGCGTAGGGGGAGATCACGTAGATGAGGTAGAGCAGCACCGGAACCGCGAGAAAGCCCGTTATGAACCGCGCCCTGGTGAAGCCGGCCCCTCTCATGACGCGCGTCCTGCCGTTCGTCATCCCGCTCGCCGCCTTTCCTGCCGCTACCGGGCGACCGTTTCGGTCAGCGGGTGAACTTCTTGACCGAGGAGTCGTTCTTGATCTCGTCGGACTTCTTCTGGATCCGGTCGGCCCACTCCGCGACCTTCAGCCGGCCCGACATGAGCTGGCCGGTGGCCGCGGCCACCTCGTCGTGCAGTTCCTTGTACCACTGGCGGAACCGGAAGTAGGTGACGTTGGTCCCCGCGTCCTTCAGGGCCGAGGCGGCGCTCTCCAGGCCGGGCTTGAGCGTGCGCCCGTCCGCCGCGCCGTTCACCACGGTCAGCGTGCTGACCAGCTCGGTGAACTTCCCCGCGCCGTCCTTGGAGAGCATGGCGCGCATGTACTCCACGCCGGCGAGCGGGTTGGCCGACTTGGCCGCCACGAAGTACTCCTCACCGGGACGGGAGTGCAGCGTGCCGTACGGCAGGGCGTCGGACCCGGTGAACGAGGGGAGCGGGAACATGGCGTAGCCGAAGTCGGCCGGCGTGGTGTCCTTCTGCTCGTTCTCCAGCCACGACCCGCAGGGCAGCATGGCCACCTCGTACTTGTTCTGCGCCGACTGGGTCAGGAGGTGGTCAAGCCCCTCGCTGCCCTGGAGCAGGT
>NZ_JBEZFH010000175.1:0-16374 GCF_040649355.1 Sphaerisporangium sp. NPDC049002
GGCGCCCGTACACCATGCTGTACATCGGCCTGGTGGGCCTGGCCGGCGGGCTGCTGAACGACCCCCGGGCCGTCCGATGCGCGCACCGGGGCCAGGTCGAGCACGACGGGCGGGCCGCCGTCGACGGTCCACTCGCACACCACCGACCGTACCGAGGGAGCCGCCCTGACCCGCAGCTCCAGCGGGTCCCCGTCGACGGGGAACGCCGGGACCCGCTGGTCCTCCGTGGTGGCGTAGGGGTGTCCCGACCCCGTCGGGCGATGGCGGATCATGGCGTCACTCCCAGTTCGCCGGCGAGCATGAGGTACATCCCGTGTGACCAGAGCAGCGGGGTGGCGACCGGGCCCCAGCGCTCGACCCACTCCTGCCGGCGCACGGGGGCGAGCAGGAGGGTGGAGACCTGCTCGGGCAGCTCGCCCTCGGCGTTCGCCTGCGCGGCCATCCATTCGAGGTAGCGCATGGCCTCCGAGGGGCGGCCCGCGCGCGCGTGGTTCAGGCCGAGGAAGCCCGAGAGCAGGATCCACCGGCCGCCGCCGTAGAAGGTGTCGCCGAGGTAGCGGTGGACGCCGCCCTCCCGGGCGAGCCGCCGCTCGACCTCGGCGACCGTGGCCGCCGCCACCGGATGGCCCGGCGCGTACAGCCCGAACGGGTGGACGCAGGCGAGCAGGCTCGCGTCCACCGCGTCCGTGCCGAGCCACTTGGTCAGGTGGCCCCGGGTGGTGCTCTCGGGCCTCCCGGCGTCGCCGGTGGTGTCCTCGGCGCGCGCGACGCCCTCGGCCGCCACCAGCGCGGCGATGCCCTCGACCGCCTCGGCGGCGGCCTCGGCCAAGGCGCCGTCGAGCGCCTCAAGGGAGATCGCGGCCCGCAGCCCCGCGTGGATCGCGCCGAGCGTCGACACGTGCCGGTGCTCGACGTGCTCCTCCCACCAGTCGTAGCAGGGCCGGTCCCAGAACGCGGTGAGGTAGCGCGTCGCGACCCGCACCGCCCGGTCGGCGCCGGGAACCTCGGCGCCGTGCCGCTCGACGTGCCGGGCGAGCGCCCACATCCAGGCGCCGTAGCCGTCGAGCTGGTGGTCCCACCACTCGTCGGTGCCGTCCTCGCCGTCCAGCGTGAACCGGGTCGGGAGCATCTCGGCCGCGCTCACGGCCTCGCCGCACCCGGCCCGCTCGACCAGCGAGGCCACCTGCCCGGCCCGGGCGCCGACCACCCGGGCACTCCACGCGTGGAACCTGGTCGGCCCGTCGGCCTGGTCGTTGCGGCTCATCCCCTCCGCGATGAAAGCGCCGTCACGCAGCCACGAGTAGCCGCTGTAGGCGGAGAAACCGGGACACGCCGGGTAGGCCCCCGAGGGCGACTGATGCGTGTCGATCACATCGATGCTGCGCGAGACGAGCTGGGACAGCCCGGCCCGGGTCACGTCGCGTCCTGCACTCACTGGGTCAGATCTCCTGCTTGGTGGGGTACGGGCGGGCGCCTAACGGAGCAGCTCGTCGACCTTCGCGGCGGCGGCGGCGAGGGCGTCCTTGACGCTCTCGCGTCCGGCGGCGGCGTTGCTCAGCTCCTTGGTCACCGCGTCCTGCATCTCCTGCTGGCGCTTGATGACGGGCGGCAGGGCGATCGACTTGAGGGAGTCGAACACGGCCTGCCGGTTGGCCGGCACCGGGTCCTTGAGGTACCCGGCGAGCACCGCCTGGTCCGAGACGGGCGGCAGCTCCCACGAGGAGGCGATCCTGGTGGTGGCCGCGACGCCGGACGAGCTGAGGAAGCGGGCGAAGGCCCAGGCCTCCTTGCCATGCTTGGTCGTCGCCGAGGCGGCGACCGCGTTGTGGAACACGGCGCTGGCCTTGGTGGCGTCGCCGGGCTCGACGACCACGTCCCAGCCGAACGGCACGTCCTTGAGCCCGGCGAACTGCCAGATGCCGTTGTGCCACATCGCGAGCTTGCCCGACTTGAACAGGTTGGTGTCGTAGTCCGCGGTGCCGCCGATCTCGGCCTCGGTCGGCATGGTCTTGCCGACCTTGTCCACCAGCCAGGTGGCCGCCTTCTCGCCCGCTGGGCTGTCGAACGTGGCCTTGGTGCCGTCCGCCGACAGGAACTCGCCGCCCGCCTGCTTGAGCGTCTTGTAGAACTCGAAGAACTGCACCGGCTGGAAGTCGCCGTACACCTTCTTGCCCTTGTCGGTGAGCTTCTGGGCGGCGGCCTGCTCGTCGGACCAGGTCCACTCGGCCGTCGGCTCGGCCACCCCGGCCTTCTTGAACAGGTCCTTGTTGTAGATCAGGACGACCGTGGAGAAGGACGCGGGCAGGGCGTACTGCTTGCCGTCGTGCCTGAACGCGGCCAGCGACTCCGGCGCGTACACCGAGTCGTCGCCGTCGCCGGAGACCGTCCCGAGGTCGAGCAGCGAGCCCGCGGCGGCGTAGGTCACGAAGTTCTCGTAGTTCAGCTCGAACGCGTCGGGCGCGGTGCCCCCGGCGATGCTGGTCTGGAGCTTGGTGAAGTACTCGTCGTAGGGGGCGGTCTCCACCACCACGTCCACGTCGGGGTGCTCCTTCTCGAAGGCCGCGACGATCGTGTCGAGGTCTTTGACGTGGTCGGGCGCGGCGGAGAAGGTGAAGTAGCGCACCGTCACCTTGCCGCCCGGTGTGCTCTCGGCGCTCTTGGTGGCCGAGCCCTGCGCGCAGGCCGTGGCGAGCAGGCCGGCGACCAGGGCCGTGGCCGCGGCCTTCATGATTTTGGACATGTGGTTCTCCTGGGGGGTCTTGCTTGTCTTACTTGAGGCCTGACTGGGCGACGCTGGCGATGACGTGCTTCTGGGCGAAGACGTAGAGGACGAGGATCGGGACCACGCTGATCACCGAACCGGCCATGACGACGTTCCACTCGGTGGTGAACCGGCCGTGCAGCGAGGCCAGGCCGAGGGGGATCGTCATGAACTCCGGCGACCTGATGATCACCAGTGGCCAGAGGTAGCTGTTCCAGCTGGCCATGAACCCGAAGACCGTGAAGGTCGCGAGCGCCGGCCTGATCAGCGGCAGCACCACGTGGACGAAGATGCGCAGGTGCCCGGCACCGTCGAGCACCGCCGCCTCGTCGAACTCCCTCGGCACCTGGGCGATGGCCTGCCGCAGCAGGAAGACGCCGAACGCCGAGGCGATGCTCGGGGCCAGGATCGCGAAGTAGGTGTCGACGAGGTTGAAGGAGCGCATCTCGATGAACAGCGGCACGACCAGCACCTGCAGCGGCACCATCAGCGTGGCCAGGTAGACCGCGAACAGCGCGCCCCGGCCGGGGAAGGGCAGCCGGGCGAAGGCGTACGCGGCCATCGCGCTGGTGACGAGCTGGAGCAGGGTCGAGGCCGCCCCGATCCAGGCGCTGTTGAGCAGGATCCGCCAGAACGGCAGCGTCTCCAGCAGCCGGCGGTAGGCGTCCAGCCCCGCGTTGTCGGGGGTGAAGTCCGGCGGCGTGCTGAGCAGGGCACCGTCGGGGGTGAACGAGGTGACGACGGCCCACGCGAACGGGAACAGCATGACCAGCGCCCCGGCGACCACCACCAGGTACCTCAGGTACCTAGCCATAGTGGACCCACCGCCTCTGCGCGCGGACCTGGAGCTGGGTCACCAGCAGGACGACGGCGAACAGCAGCCACGACAGCGCCGAGGCGGCGCCCGCCCTGCCGTACCTGAAGGTGAGGTCGTAGACCTGCTCGACCACGACCTGCGTGGCCCCGCCCGGCCCGCCCTTGGTCATGACGTGTACCTGGTCGAACACCTGGAAGCCGTTGATCAGCGAGATCACGACGACGAAGAACGTCGAGGGGGAGAGCAGGGGGAGGGTGATGTGGCGGAACCGAGAAAGGCCCGTCGCGCCGTCGACGCTCGCGGCGTCGAGGTACTCCTTCGGGATCGCCTGCAGCCCGGCCAGCAGGATGATCATCACGAAGCCGAGGTCCTTCCACGCCGAGGCGAGGATGATCGACGGCATCGCCCACGCCGGGTCGGTCCACCAGCCGGGGCCGTGGACGCCGAGCAGCCCGAGCGCCCAGTTCACGATGCCCCCTGAGGGGTTCAGCAGCCACTTCCACAGCAGCGCGACGACGACCCAGCTCGTGATGACGGGCAGGAAGTAGATCGCGCGGAACAGGTCGCGGCCCGCCATCGCCCGGTTCAGCAGCAACGCGAGCCCGAGGCCGCCGGCGTACACCAGCGGGAGGTAGCCGGCGATGAAGGCCAGCGTGTGCAGGAACGCCGCGCGGGTGCCCTCGTCGCCGAGCAGGTCGGCGTAGTTGCCGAACCCCACCCACTTCATCGGCGTGATCAGGTCCCACTCGTGAAGGCTCGTCCAGAACGAGGCGGCCATCGGCGCGAGCGTGAACAGCGTGAGCGGGATCGCGCTCGGCAGCAGGAACAGCGCGACGGTGCCCGCGTAGCGCAGGCGCCGCCTCGGCGCGCGGCGGGCGGGAGCGACGGGCGCCTCGGGCCGGGCGGCGGTCATGGTCATGGGGTCGCCCCGATCAGGCGGGCGCGGACGAGCCTGCCCTGTTCGCCCGCCGCCCCCGCCGCGTCGAACGGCGTGGCGAGCACCAGCGCCGCCGCTCCCTGCGCCCAGCTCGTGTCGTCCCATCCCTCCACCTCGACCGCGATGTCACGCCGCCCGGGAAGCAGATGCGCGCGGATCGCCCGCTCGAAGCCGGCGTTCCAGAACGGCCAGTCGGCCGTGCCCTCGCCGAGCATCACGACGACCTCGGGGTCCACCACGTTGATCAGGCCCGCGGCGGCCCTGCCGAATATCGCGCCGGCCTCGGCGAACACCTCCCGCGCGGCCTCCTCGCCCGTCGAGGCGGCGCGTCCCAGCTCGTCCACGGTCGTGACGGTGAGGCCGCGCGCGCGGGCAGAGGCGAGCAGCCCCGACGCGCCCACCAGCGCCTCCAGGCACCCCGTCGTACCGCACCCGCAGACCGGGCCCGCGGCGTCGACCGGCACGTGGCCGAACTCGCCCGCGCCGCCCCTCGCGCCCCGGTAGACGCGCCCGTCGGTGACGATGGCGGCACCGACGCCCCGGCCGATCGTGACGACCAGGAAGTCCCCGTGCGTACGTCCCCTGCCGTACAGCCTCTCGGCGGCGGCGAGGGCGTTCACGTCGTTCTCGACCAGGACGGGCAGGTCGAGGCGGCGTCGCAGCCGCTGTCCCACGGGCACCGCCCGCCAGCCGAGCGTGGGCGCGTCGACCGTGCCCACGGCCTGGTCCTCGACGCTGCCGGGCACGCCGACGCCGATGCCGAGGAGCGGCGGGCCCGGCTCGGTGGCCGTGCGCGCGACGGCGGCCGCGACGGAGTCCGCGAGATCGTCCAGGGCGGTCGGGGCGGCCGTGTCGATCGGCCGCTCCCACGAGCCGAGCACCTCGCCGTCGAGCCGCACGTCGACGATCACGATGTGGTCGGTCATCACCTTGACGCCCAGGGCGCGGCCGGCGCTGCCGACCAGGCCGAGCTTCTGCGCGGGACGGCCGCCCTTGGAGCGCTCCAGCTCAAGCTCCACCAGCATGCCGTGGCCCATGAGCTCGCGGGTGAGCTGGGTGACCGTGGCCGGGCTGAGGGTCAGCCGGCGCGCGATCTCGGTCCTGCTGAGGGGGCCGACGGTGCCTAACAGGGCGAGGATCGCGGTGCGCGTCAGGTCACCGCGGTCCGTGCTGTAACGATGAACGGCCATCGGTGGGGGGTGCTTTCTTTGGGAGTAAATTTAGCTGTGAAGGTACGGCTCCCATATCGGCGGCGTCAAGACCCCCGCACAGATCTGTTCACGGCCAGGTGAGACCCCGGAACGGCGGGGGCGCGTGCGCGCCCCCGCCGTTCCGGGGTCCTTTCCGCTCGGAGTGCTATTTCGGATACGTTCGCTCGGATTCGCTACTTCAGGTACGGGCCCGCGACGCCGATCTTGCCGGGGGCGGGGTTGCCGGGCAGGGTGAGGACGTAGGCACGCATGTTGCCCTTGCCGCTCAGGGCGATCGCCAGCGTCCCGTCGGTGACGGTCCTGACCTCACCGGTGACCGCGTCGGTGTAGGTGCCGTTGGGGACGCCGGTGAAGGTCGCGCCCTCGGAGACCGTGACGAGCACGAAGCTGTCGACGCTCCCGCTGGTGAAGCGCCGTTTGTAGGCCATGCCCCCGCTGACGCCCTCGGTGGAGTACTGGCCCTTCTGGAGCGCCGGGATCGCCCTGCGGATCTGGTTGAGCCGCTGCAGGTGCTTGACCAGCGGCTGGTTCAGCGTCTCCGCGACGGCGCCGGTGGCCGAAGAGACCACGCCGAAGTCGCTCGCGGTGACCGTACCCGCGATCTTGTCGCCGTAGTACGCGCGGCCGGTCGTCGCCAGCGGGCAGGTGGGGCCGCAGTCGATCGGCTTGCCCTTCTGGAACTCGATCTCCGAGCCGTAGTACAGGGTCGGGATGCCGCGGAAGGTCCACATCAGGCTCATGTTCTCGGCCCAGGCGTCGGTGCCGCCGGTGTAGCGGACGTTGGACTTGTTGGGGCCGAAGTCGTGCGAGTCGACGTAGACGGTGTTGTACGTCGCGTCGTTGTAGCTGTCGTCGGAGTCCTTCCCGTTGCGGAAGGCGTTGCCCGCGTCGCCGAAGTTCTGGTGCATCCGCATGTCGATGACGTTCATGCCGGAGAACTTCGAGTGGTCGGGGGCGTGGTAGACGTTGCCCTTGAGGAACGCGTTGTCGCTGGTCGGCTGGCCCGCCGGTCCCATCAGGTTCTCGTAGTCGTACTGCTCGACCACGGCCTTGGCGTCGTCGGGGTCGAACTCCCTGCGCTCCTTCCAGGTGTAGAACTGCGGCGAGTGGTTGACCGAGCCGTGGTTCCACTTGTCGTTGACGAACGCCGCGACCTCGCCGAAGACGTAGAAGTCCCTGCCCTTCTCGCCGTGATTCTCCACGGCGTGCTTCTGGAGCGCGGGCAGGAAGCGGCGGTTCCACATCAGGCGCGAGATGTGCACGGCGGTGTCGACGCGGAAGCCGTCGACCCCCATGTCGATGAAGCGGTTGTAGGCGTCGATCAGGTAGTTCTGGACGTCGGCGTCCTCGGTGTTGAAGTCGGCCAGGTCCTCGTGCAGCCAGCAGCTCTTGGAGTCCGCGCCCTCCCAGTTGCCGATCCAGCAGGTGTGATAGTACTTCGCCGGGAACATGCCCGAGGTGGGGCTGGGCCACTGGCAGTTGTAGATGGTGAAGCCCTCGGGGCTGACGTACTGGGTGGGCTTGCCCCAGTCCCGGCAGGTGCCGCCCGCGGGCTCGGCCGTGGACCACAGGTCGCCGTTGTACGGCCGGCCCTTGGCCATCTCCTTCTGCGCGGGGGTCAGCTCGGGGTCCTCGCCCTGGCTCTTCACCATGGGGTCGTACTCCCGGCCCGCCTCCTGCTTGCTGTACATCCACCGCCACTGGTCGTCGCGCCTGCCGTACACCGTGGGGGTGAACAGTCCCTTGGCGCCCCAGCGGGAGCTGTGGTTGTACACGACGTCCTGGAAGATCTTGATTCCCTTGGCATGCGCCTTGTTGATCAGGTCCTGGTAGGTGGCGCCGGGCGTCTCCAGCCGGGTGTCGACCCGGTAGAAGTCCCATCCGTGGTAGCCGTGGAAGTCGTAGTCGGACCGGTTGAGCACCACCGGGGTGATTCAGATCGCGGAGAAGCCCAGTCCCTTGACGTGGTCGAGCTTGTCGATCAGGCCCTTGAAGTCGCCGCGGAACATGGGGTCGTTGTTCGCCGCGTTCCCCGACCTGATGTTCTGGCTGCCGCCGCGGTTGTTGGAGGAGTCGCCGTCGTCGAACCGCGCGGTCATGACGAAGTAGATCGAGTCCTCACGCGGGTCGCCGCCCAGCGGCGAGCCCTGGGTCGGCGGCGGGGGAGCGTCGCCCGTCCTCACCGAGGCCGAGGCACCGTACGCGGAGGCGTTGCCCGCCGCGTCGAGCGCCCTGACCTTGTAGGTGTAGGTGGTCTGCGCGTCGAGGCGGGCGTCGTTGTAGGAGGTGCCGCCCGCCGGGAGCACCACGGGCGTGCCGGTGCCCTTGGCCCGGCTGATCTCGTACCCGGCCACGCCCACGTTGTCGGTGGAGGCGGTCCAGGTCAGCGTGGCGGTGGTCCCCGAGGCCGTGACCTTGAGCCCTTCCGGCACCGATGGCGGGGTCGTGTCGGGCGGCTCGGGCACGCACGGCTCGGGGGCGTTCGAGCGGACCACGCCGTCCTTGACGGTGGTACGGCCGAGCCCGATGGCGAAGTCGGCGCCGTTGTTGTTGTCCCAGGTGCCCGAGCCGTTGTTGAACGTCGCCTGGAACGTCCCGGCGCCGCCGAGGTCGACGGTCCTCTTCACCCATCCGGCGCAGGCGGCGTCCATGGCCACCCCCGGGACGGTGGTCCAGGTGCCGCCGATGCCATAGTGGATGTTGATGGAGGTCCAGCCGGTCTTGTAGAAGACGGTGGCGCCGCTTGCGGCCCTCGCGGAGCCGATGGGGACCACAGCGGCCGTGGCCAGGCATAACGCCGCCGCGAACAGGGGTTTGTAGGATCTCATGTGGTGGGTCTCCGGACTCGTGTGGACGGGATCCCGCTGGCCGGGCCGGGTGTTGGCGCACCCGGCTCGGCGGTCTTTCGCGATGTTTCTGGTGTGTTGCCCGGAAGTTACTCATTTGCATGACGCCATGCAAGAGTTTGCAGAAATTTCCTGAAATATTCTCAGAAATTAGGATAGAACGCCCAGAGGCGATGGGTTTCGTGAGGCCCGGAATTCCCGCCCCCGTCATTTCCCCTGAATAGGAGGGGTGGCGGGCATGAAAGTGAAGGGGCGGGGTGGCGGGCATGAAAGCGCCCCCCGCGCCGACGCCGGTACGTCCACGCGAAGGGCGCGGCGCCGCGGACGTCAGACGGAGGCGCCGGGCCCGCCGGCCGCCGCGGAAGTCACGCGGAGGCGGCGGGCGAGGCGGCGTCCGGGCCTTTCGAGGGTCCGTCTTGGGCATGCGGGATCCGCAGGACGAAGCGCGCGCCGCCCGCGGAGGACTCCTCCACGGTGAGGGTCCCGCCGTGGGACCAGGCGATGTCCCTGGCGATCGTCAGGCCGAGGCCGGCTCCGCCGCGGTCACGGCTGCGGGCGGTGTCCAGCCGGGTGAACGGTTCGAAGATGCGCTCCCGGTCGGCCTCCGGGATGCCGTCGCCGTCGTCGGCCACCGTCAGCTCCGCCGCCCCGCCGTCGAGGCGCACCTGGATCTGCACCGTGCTCGTGGCGTACCGCTGGGCGTTGTCCATCAGGCCGGCGATCAGCCGGGCGATCTGGGCGCGTACGGCGTCGACGGTCACCCGGGGGTCGAGCCGCAGGCGCACCGTGCGGGGGAACCTGTTCGGGTGCAGCTGCGCCTGGACCAGCTCCCCCAGGTCCACCGGCTCCCGATCCACGGGCACGCCCGCCTTCAGCCGGGCGAGCAGGAGGAGGTCGGTGACGATCTGCTGCAGGCGGTTGACGTCGCCGAGCGCGCGGTCGAGCAGGCCGATCAGGTCGGTCTCGTCCGGGTGCAGCTGGGCCTCCTCAAGCTGGGCCCGAAGCCCGGCCACGGGGGTGCACAACTCGTGCGAGGCGTCCGTGATGAACTGCCGTTGCTGGTCGAGCAGTCGTTCCAGCCGGCTCTCGCCGTAGGTGATGTCTCCACGGCGCCCGTCAGGCGTCTCCATGAATCGATCGGGAACCCCGTGCTGACCCATTATTCCGCCTTCCGTCCTCGCTGGTCGGGAAGACGTCACCGAGGAGATGTGAGTGACCCGCGGCCTGTCCCGTCTGGCGGGCGGCCCCGCGTCCGGTTCCCACGATGCCGCTCCCGCGGGTCCGCGTCATCGTGGCCAGCCCCCAGCCCGCCTTCACGCCACCGGGGTGCTCATATGGCAGCCAGCAGCAATGCCCTGGAGCGGCCCTCGCTGGAATCCTTGAGATGTGTCAGTGCAATGCTTGATCGTCGACGACAACGCCCAGTTCCTCGTGGCCGCTCGCGACCTGCTCGAACGTGAGGAGATAAGCGTCGTCGGCGTGGCGTCCACGGTCGCCGAGGCGCTGCGCCGCTTCCACGAGCTCAGGCCGGACGTCACCCTCGTCGACATCGGTCTCGGCGAGGAGTGCGGGTTCGAGCTCGTGCGGCGGCTCCTGGAGTCGGCCCGCGAGACGCGTCCGGCGGTCATCCTGATCTCGACGTACGCGGAGAACGACTTCTCCGAGATGATCGCCACGAGCGCCGCCGTCGCGTTCCTGCCGAAGTCCGGCCTGTCGGGAAGCGCCATCCGGAGCGTCCTCCGGGCGGTGGGCGAGGGGCGCGGCTAGCGCGCCGCGAGAAGGGTGATCACCGCAGGCGGGGTGATGCCGGCACGGTGATCAGCGCGATTCGAGAAAGGTGATCACGGCGAGGACCCGCCGGTGGTCGTCCTCGGTCTCCGGCAGCCGCATTCTCGACAGGATGCTGCGGACGTGCTTCTCGACGGTGCCCTCGGTGATCCAGAGCTGGTGGGCGATGCCGGCGTTCGAACGTCCCTCCGCCATCAGGGCGAGCACCTCGCGCTCGCGCGGGGTGAGGAGCTCCAGAGGGTCCTCCCTGCGGCGCGCCGCGAAGAGCTCCCGCACCAGGGCTGGATCGACGACCGAGTCACCGGCCTTGACGCGCTCGATCGTCTCGACGAAGTCGCTCACGCTGGTCACACGGTTCTTGAGCAGGTAGCCGACCCGGTGACCGGTGGAGAGCAGCCCCATCGCGTCCTCGACCTCGATGTGCGCCGACAGCAGGAGGATACCCGCCTCGGGGAACCGCTCCCTGATCTCGCGCGCCGCTTCGAGTCCCTCCGTGGTACATGTCGGGGGCATCCGGATGTCGATGATCACGATGTCGGGCCGGTGCTCGCGGGTCGACTCCAGCAGCTCCGCGGCGTCGCCTGCCTGGCACACGACGTCGTATCCCGCCCCTTCGAGCAGGCTCGCGATGCCCTCGCGAAGCAGGACGTCGTCCTCCGCCAGAGCTATGCGCGTACCCCGTCCGTCCATGGTCCCGTAGTCCCGGAATCGCCTCGTCACACCGCGTCATCTCCGCCAAGCGTACGTCCAGGTGGTGCGCGGCCACCCCGGCGTAACGGCAAGAAATCGCCTTGAACACGCATTGACCAGCACAGACGCGTGTCGATCACATTTCAGGCGACGGGTAAACTGGTCTCGTGCGCGAAGGCATGCTGTCGCCTCTGCTGCGCACGACGCGCCCGCCTCTCGTGCTGGGCATCATGGTCGGCGTCTCGTGCGTGGTGGTCGAGACGGTCCTCTCCTATCTGATCAAGCAGGTCGCGCCCGTCACCTCACTGGGCATGATCTACCTGATCGGCGTCTTTGTGACCGCGACCATCTGGGGCCTCGGCCTGGCCGTGGCGACCGCGCTGGTCAGCGCGGTCGTCTTCCACTACTTCGTCCTGTGGCCCGTCGACGACGGCATCGAGCTGGTGATCCTTCCGACCTTCCTCGTGGTCGCGTTACTGGCCAGCTCCATCACCGGGCTGGCCCGGTCCTCGGCCGCGGAGGTCAGCGAACGCCGCAACGAGGCCGATCTCGCCGCCGACCAGGCCCGTTTCCTGCTGCGCGCCCGTGACCTGCGCTCGGCGCTCCCGGAGGCCTCCCGGCGGCTGGCGCAGGCACTCGACCTGCCCTCCGCCTCCATCGAGTTCGGGATGGCCGCCGCCGACGAGCACCACACGGTGTTCCCGCTGCGCGAGGGCGCCACCGTCCTCGGCACGCTCGTCGTCCCGAGCGGGCTGCCCCAGGGGACCCTGCGCCGCCTGCACAGGCGCATCGTGCCCTCCCTGGAGGGGCTGCTGGGCGCGGCACGCGAGCGCGAGGCCATCGGCAACGCCCTGGAAGCCATTCACGACGAGCTCCGCCGGGTCGCCGAACGGCAGGCCGCGCTGCGGCGCGTCGCGACGCTCGTGGCCCGGGGAACCTCGCCGCAGGAGCTGTTCCAGGCGGTCGCGAGCGAGATGAGCCGCATCGTCAGGGCCGAGCTCATCGCGGTGACCCGGTTCGAGATCGACGGCACGATGGCCCTGGTCGGGCTCTGGAACGGTGGCGGCGGTCTCGACCCCACGCCGCGTCTCGGCTCCCGCTGGCCGGTCGGGAAGGGCGGTGTCGCCGAGCTGGTGGCACGCACCGGGCGGCCGGGACGGGTCGCGCTCGACGGGTCCGCCGTCGGCGGCCTGTCCGAGTGGGCGCGGGGCCATGATCTCGCCTGCGCGGTCGGCTGCCCGATCGTGGTCCAGGGACGGCTGTGGGGGGCGACGATCGCCATGTCGGTGGTCCCGCAGCCCGGCGACGCGGAGGCCCGCATGCGCGACTTCACCGACCTCGTCGCCACCGCGATCGCCAACGCCGAGAGCGTGGCCGAGCTGGCGGCCTCCCGGGCCCGGGTCGTCGCCGCCACCGACGACACCCGCCGCCGCATCGAGCGCGATCTCCACGACGGGACGCAGCAGCATCTGGTCTCCCTCGGGCTCGAACTGCGCCGGGCGGTGCTCTGCGTCCCGCCCGGCGCGCATGAGCTCAGGAAACGCCTGGAGCACGCCGGGGAAGGGCTCGACGACGTCGTCGAGAACCTGCGGGAGCTCTCGCGCGGCCTGCACCCGGCGATCCTTTCGGTGGGAGGCCTGGAGCCCGCCGTCAAGACGCTCGCGCGCCGCTCCGGGGTCCCGGTCGAGCTCAGCATGCGCGATGTCCGGCGCCTGTCCGAGCATGTCGAGGTGGCCATCTACTTCATCGTGTCCGAGGCGCTGACGAATGTCGCCAAGCACGCGCACGCGTCGGTGGTGGAGGTCGATCTTCAGATGAAGGACATCGCGGTCGAGCTCCGCGTCCACGACGACGGGATAGGGGGAAGCGACCCCGGCCACGGGTCGGGGCTCATCGGGCTGAGGGACCGCGTCGAGGCGCTCGGGGGCAGGCTGGAGATCATCAGCCCCCAGGGCGGCGGCACGACCCTGCTCGCCGACTTCCCGCTCGACGGTGCGCGGGGACAGCCCATCCCCGCGCGGTGAGGCGTGCGGGTGACCCGGCGAGGTGCCACGTGCGGGTGACCCGGCGAAGGGCCGTGTGCGGAGGGCCCGGCGAGGTGCCGTGTGCGGAGGACCCCGCGTGCCGGGGCGTACGGCCCGGCGGCGGGCTAGAGCAGCGAGAGCTGGCCCGACCCGGCGAGCGGGTCGCGGCGCTTCCTGAGGTGCCGCCACTGGGGCAGATCATCGAGGTACGACCACGACAGTCTGTGGTGGGGCGTCGGCCCGTGCTCCGCCAGGGCCCGCTGGTGGACGGGGGATGGGTAGCCGGCGCTGACGTCGAACCCGTAGGCCGGATGGGCCGGGGCCAGGGCCGCCATCAGCCCGTCGCGACGCACCTTGGCCAGCACCGACGCCGCGGCCACGGTCACCGAGCGCTGGTCGGCCTTGACCTCGCACCGCACCCGCCACGGCCTGCCGAGGAAGTCGTGCCCGCCGTCGAGGATCACCACGTCGGGCCGCCGGGGCAGGGCCGCGAGCGCACGCAGCGTGGCGCGGCGCAGCGCCTCGGTCATGCCCACCTCGTCGATCTCGCCGGGCCCCGCCTCGCCGATGGCGTGACACGACAGCCAGCCCGGCAGCACCTCGGCGAACCGCTCGCGGTGCGCCCGCGCGAGCAGCTTGGAGTCGGTGAGCCGGACGGGACGCTCGCCCCGTCCGGGCAGCTCGGGCGGCGGGCTCAGGTCGGTGACGGCGGCGCACACCACGACCGGCCCGGCCCAGGCGCCGCGGCCGACCTCGTCGACCCCGGCGATCAGCACGGCTCCGGCGGCGCGCAGCTCGTCCTCGATCTCGTAGCCCGCGGCGCGGCGCGGCGCCACCCTGTGCCCCGACGGCACGGCCTCCATGCCGGGCAGTCCGGCGTCCATGCCGGGCGGTCCGGCGTCCATGCCGGGCAGCGTGCCGGTCACAGCGACGCCTCGTGGGCGTGGCGGGCTTCGAGCAGGGCGGGAAGATGGTCCTTGCTCCAGGCGCGGGCGGCGTCGATGAGCGTCAGCAGGCTGCGGCCGAGGGCCGTGAGCTCGTACTCGACCCGGGGCGGGATCTCGGCGTAGGCGGTGCGGGTGACCAGGCCGTCGCGCTCCATCGCCCGCAGGGTCTGGGTGAGGACCTTCGGCGTGACGCGCCGCAGCGGCACCCGGATCTCGCTGAACCGGCGCGGGCCGTCCTCCAGGCAGAGCACGACCATCGCGGTCCACTTGTCGCCGATCTGGATCGGCATGGCTCCGGAAGGGCACACGGGGTCGAACATCTCGGGATCCAGTCGCCGTGCCATGCGCCCGAGGCTAGCGAAGTATCGTTGAGGTAACCAGTATCTCGTGGATACCGTCTGGCTCGGCAGTGAGACGCACAGCCGGAACGGAGCGAGAAATGGGCGGCATCGTCATCTTCGGAGCGGGCGGCAGGGCCGGGCGGGCCATCACCGCGGAGGCGCGCGACCGGGGCCACCACGTCACCGCGGTCGTGCGTGATCCGGGCCGATACGGTCACCTGGAAGCTGACGGGGTGTCCATCGTGGGGGGCGACGTGACGGACGCGGGGGAGATGTCCTCGATCGTCCGCGGCCACGACGCCGTGGTCAGCGCCGTGTCCCCGGCCTCGGGGCCCGAGGCCCTGGCCCGCGCCGGCCTCGACGACGGCTTCTTCGTCAAGGCCTCGGACGCCCTGGTCCACGGCATGACCGAGGCCGGAGTGCCGCGCCTCGTCGTGATCGGCCTGTTCGCGAACCTGGAGGACGGCCGGGGCGGCCTGATACTGGACGATCCCTCGGCCTTTCCCCCCGAGCTCCGGCCGTTCGCCCTCGCGCACACCGCCGGTCTGGAAAGGCTGCGCGCTTCCGGCGCGGCGGTCGACTGGCTCGTGCTGACCCCGCCCGCCGGGCTGGACGCCGGCGGCCCGAGGTCCGGCCGCTACCGGACCGGAGGGGACACGCCGCCGTGGCCCGAGTCCCCGCACCTGTCGTACGCGGACCTCGCGGTCGCCGTGATCGACGAGGTGGAGACGCCCCGCCATCACCGCACCCGCGTCTCGGTCTCCGACTGAGACGGCCTAGATGGCGGCCGGATGCCGGCGGTGGGAGGAGGCCTTGCCGAGCAGGAACTCGTCCACCACCAGCGTCGCCGCGCCGAGCGCCACCGCGTCGGGGCCGAGCCGCCCGAGCACGATGGAGGCCGTCTCGAACGGCTGGGAGAGGGAGTTCTCCGCGACGGCCTTCTTGATCTTGGTCAGCTCGTGCCGGCCCAGGAGATGCCCGGCCCAGCCGCCGATGACGATGCGCTCGGGGTTGAACAGGTTGATGAGGTTCGCCAGGCCCGCGCCGAGGTAGTCGATCGTCTCGTCGATGACCGGGTCGCCCGACCTCACCAGCTCGGCCAGCGTGGCCTGCTCGCGGGCCATCTCGGCGGACAGCCCGGCACGTTCGAGGATGCTCGCCGCCCCGATGTAGGCCTCAAGGCATCCGCGCGCCCCGCAGCGGCAGGCACGCCCGCCGACCGCGACCTTGGTGTGGCCCCACTCGCCCGCGCTGCTGTTGGCGCCCCGGTAGGTGAGCCCGTCGGTGATGATGCTGGCGCCGACCCCCGTGCCGATCAGCACGACGATGGCGTGCCGCGCCCCCCGGCCGGAGCCGAACCACAGCTCGGCCTGGCCCATGGTCTTGGCGCCGTTGTCCACGTACAGGGGCAGGGGGGTGCCCGCGCGCAGGAGCGCGCCGAGCGGGACCGCGTCCCAGCCGAACGTCTGGGCGTGGATGAGCGCCTCGGGGCCGCTCTCGACGATGCCGGGGACGCCGATGCCGACGCCCATCACCTCGGCGGGGTCGGTGCCGCTCGCGGCGAGCACGGTGTCGACGCCGTCGAGGATGTGCCGCACGACCAGGTCGACGTCGTGCCGCCCGGGGCGCAGGGTGTACTCGGCCTTGGCCAGCTCGTTCATGTCGAGGTCGAACTGCTCGACGTGTACGTGGGTCTCGCCGACGTCTACCCCGATCACGTACCCGAACGCCGGGTTGACGCGCAGCAGCACCCGGGGACGCCCGCCGTCGGACTCCACCAGGCCCGCCTCGACGATCACGTTCTCGGCGATCAGGTCGCCGGTGACGTTGCTGACCGAGGCGGCGCTCAGGCCGGTGAGCCCGCTGAGCTCGTGGCGGCTGGTCGGCCCCGTGAAGTACAGGGTGCGCAGCAGCGCCGCGCGGTTTCCCCGCCGGAGGTCGCGCACCGTCCTGCGTTCGCTCGGCGGACCGCCGTGCGGAGCGCGTGCGGCGCGGGCTCGGCGAGACCCCGC